>JBARSG010000714.1:0-3039 GCA_049644625.1 Desulfobacterales bacterium
CTTGACTCCTTCAGAAACGTGGTCAAATTTTCTTTCCATGGCGGTTTTGGAAACGACCGGGCCCCAAGTTCTAACAGAGCATGGTTGCCCTCAGGTATACCTTCTCCATGACGTACGAATACGGGACGCGCACCGTCTCGCCTCAGTTCTTCAGTTGCTCCGGCCCAGGTACCCCCCTTTTTCTTTTCAGCGCTGACGACCAATGCAAAATCCGCCAGCGCATAGATATACTTGTTTCTTGTCATGGCATTGCCTACGTTAAAGCGGGCGTCCGGGAAAAAAGGTGAAACCAGAACCAGCCGTTTTTCACGAATTCCAGCTCGATACTTACCGGCCACAGCCGCTTTTATCAGGCTGTCGGCTAAAACTCCCACTACGGTTCCTCCGGCTTCCAGGGCCGAGAGCATAGCGATTTGATCCACGCCACGGGCACCGCCCGAAACAATCTGTATCCCCTTTCGCGCGCTTTCTTCTGCAACCTTGCGAGTAAACGTTTCTCCTTGATTGTCAATGTTCCGTGAGCCTACTACGGCTAAACCGCCCCGAAGGAGCAGGTCGATGTCACCCACACCGTATAAGACCGCAGGTGCCTGCTTTTTAAGGTGTTGTTTGAGGCGTTCCGGGTAAAATGAATCGCTGCGACAAATTACCCAAATACCGTTATTGGTCCATTTTTCAACAGCCAAAGCCATGGCTGCTCCCCGCGAAAGCAATATTTTCATTCTCGCTACATCGATTCCCGGCGGAAACGTTTCCAAAAGACGGGTGCCGGTATTTGTCAGCAAGTCTCCCGGCCTTGCATGACGGCCCATCATCCAGTCAGCCAATTGATTATATTCACGCAAACTAAAGGGTTTGACAGCGTTGCCCGTATCTTTCTTGCTAAAACGACCACATAAAAGCAAAATAGCCTTGGCATCGTTGGTAAGCTCTTTAATATTCATATCCATTTTCTTATCTACCTCGGGGTGAACTCACTGCCAGAACAATCGGAAACACCGCCGGACACCCGGCCTCCCGTAGCAGTGCAGCAATTACAGTTAATGTCCAGCCTGAATCCACCATATCATCCATCAGGAGAACCGACCCTTTTGGCATTTCAGCAACCTTGACTTCAAAGGCACCGTCCAAATTACGCGCCTGCTGAAAACTGTTTTGCATCTCCTTTTGGGGACGATTCGATTTGATCTTTTTTACACATGAAATAAAAGGAATTCCGAGTTGCGCAGCCAACCGGGCGGCAAAATCGGGTACAAGTTCGGGATTGTCCAAAGACGGTACACAGGTCATCCAGGTTGGTTGCTGTTCGGGAGCCCAAGTGCTGATCATCTGAAGACAACCATCGATCAGTTCGTCGGAAAAGTGTCTGTCTCGGTATTTCCCATCTCGAACCATTTGCCCCCAGCCGGCATCCCCCCATAGAGAAAGAGCGCGGCCTTCTTCAGCCATCAAATCATGGGATATTCTACCCGAAAAGCTGTAATTGAGAAATGCCCCCCTGGGCCATTGCTTTCTCGGCCGGATCGTTTGATGGCTGCGTCGCAAGTAAATGGCTGCCATGTTGGCCAACTCCGGGCTTACGGTTTCAGGTAACAGTGGTTTTTCTATACAATTGGCACAACGGTCGCAGAATTCGGCATGCGGGTCGTCCAGCGCACGGGAAAGAAATTGCATCAGACATTCTTCGGTCTGCATATAGTCGCGCATTTCCTTCTGCTCTGCACGCCTTAAGGCACATAACTGTTCGATGATCTCCTGATCCAACGTATAGTCAATGGGGGTGGTGTACCACCGGGTACCCTGCTTGATCACTGGTGAGGGTGATTCCACTGAAAGAAATTTGATAGTTTTCACAATATCACCATAGCGCAAATTGATTTGCCGCTGCAACATGGGAACCGAAAGTCCATCTTCAGACCGGTCCAAAGCATCCAGAACCTGCTTCACATGTGCCTGCGGCGGAAATGCAGTACGAATGAAAAAATCGGTGATATCGTCATCCTCGTGTCCGCTGAGCAGAATCCCATAAGCTTCATCCACAGCCCGGCCGGCGCGACCGACCTGCTGGTAGTAATGCACCACCGATCCGGGCCGCTGATAGTGGATAACAAATCCCAAATCCGGTTTATCAAAACCCATACCAAGGGCTACGGTGGCTACCAGCGCCTTAATTTGATTTTTCAGCAATCGCGCTTCCAGTTCTTCGCGGTTTTCAACGTCGGAATGGTAGGCGCGGGCATCTATGCGGTTTTGCCGCAGCCACTCAGCAACCCTTTCTGCGTCCCGGATGGTCAGCGTGTAAATAATGCCACTTCCGGGCATCTGTGGTAACTTCTCGGCCAGCCAAGCCATGCGAGCAGCCGGGCTGGACATCCAGATGTTTTGTAGTTTTAAAGACCGGCGAACCAACGGACCGCGCTGGGCTTTCAAGTCGCCAAGTTGCATTGCCACGTCGTTGATCACGCGGTCGTTGGCCGTAGCCGTTGTGGCCAGCACCGGGATGTTCGGCGGCAAAGCGTTCAGCACGCGGACGATGCGACGATAATCGGGCCGAAAATCATGTCCCCAATCGGAAATGCAGTGTGCCTCATCCACTACGAATAGACCCATCCGTCCTGCCACCGGAATCAGTATATCTTCCCGAAAATTGTCATTTGCCAGCCGTTCCGGCGAGATCAGCAGGATATCCACCGCGTCGTTTAGAATTTGTTCCTGAACGACCTCCCACTCATCCGGGTTTGTGGAGTTGATGCTGGCAGCCCGTATTCCGATTCGTTCAGCAGCCTGGATTTGATTGCGCATCAGGGCCAGCAGCGGTGATATCAACAGGGTAAAACCTCCGTCTACATCCCGGAGCATACGGGTGGCCAAAAAATAGACCATGCTTTTGCCCCATCCTGTTCGCTGCACCACCAGCATCCGATTGCTGTGAAGTATAGCCTCGATACACTCCCACTGGCCGTCACGAAAATCAGCCGTTGGATCATTTAGCGCAATACAAAGTAGTTTTTTGGCTTTTTCTTTCATTCGATTCAATAC
>JBARSG010000715.1:0-10050 GCA_049644625.1 Desulfobacterales bacterium
GCATAATATTTCTCAACATCCTGGATATATTTTGATTTTAGTTTCCTGTATTTTTCATCGTTGAAATTAAATATCCTAACAGCGGACAGAATAAGCTTTTCTTCGTTTGGGCTCAGCGTACCGTCAGCTACAGATACTCTGAGTAATATATCTATCATAAGTTCAAGCATTTGGTACTGAGGTCGAAATTGGCTGTAAAATTGGCCGGCAAATGCATTAAAATTATCCGGAGAATCAATGGCAGTATGAAAAATGTTTGTGGCCAGTCTTTTGCTTTCAGGGTTTAGGTTCAAATCGTATACCATAAAATTTTCAACGGCATCGATTTCTTCTTTTGATACCCGGCCGTCTGCCTTGGCAAGCTTTGCGAGCATGGAGAACGCTGCAACGAAAAAGGTGAACTGGGCCTCTTCACCGGCTGAAAGACGGGTTCGTTCGGTTGTGTAGTAGGTCTGACCACCGGTATCAAACGCATGCCCGAGCGCAGCACCGGCAATTGCACCCAAGGGACCGGCCATAGCAAATCCTATTGTTCCTCCGATTAATTTTCCTAAAAAACCCATAAACATCTCCTTTTTATCTCCTTAATATGTGACATCTCAAAGAGTTCTGGAGTATTAACTGATGATATTGACCCGGCTCCATAATTTATTGAGAAGTTACTTTAATATCCCATTGAATTTGTTTTAAGTATTTTAACGAATGGGGATAATGCCTCTTTGTGTTCAAATAGCATATTTTTGTAATGTTTCCAAACCTGAAATTATGATATGAAATGAAAACTTCCTCCGGTTACTATTCATGAAATTTCCGCTTGGCAGGTACGGCTAAGCTCAGATAGTTGTCGTTTTCTTGGAACATCAGCTTTTTGTTGACCATCATCTTTAAAAAAGGCTCGATTCTGTCTGCAGCCACCGACGGGAACCGGGCAAGGATTCTTTTTAAAGACCGATGCTGCATGCAAAAAAGATAGATTAGCCGGGACGTTCCCTCCAGGCGGTGTGTCAGGGGTTGACCGTTGAGTCTTTTCTGGCGTATGGTCATAAAATTTCTGCCGTCACGAAAGGTTAAAATGTTCTCATGTCTTGGACCCTGATGGAGTTCGTCATACGACTTTTTCCAGGCTTTCAACTTTTTTTTGACCGGCCGCCAGAGTTTTCTCTGATGCCAGAGGTCGCCTCGATAGGACTGAATGGTAAACTGCATGGCTTTAAAAACGTCCGGTGGAAATAGGACCGCATAATTACGGTGGTTGAAAACAGATCTGAGTCCGAAGGTTTCAGGGTTCTGCCATACAGGGCTCCCCAGGCCGAGCCAGAAGTGAACAATCTTTAACGGACGAAAGCACAGAACAAAATCCAGGTTCCGAAGCGTTTCGTCCACATCTTTTTGGTCGCTACCCGGAAAATGGAGTATCAGATTCGATGAATTTGTAATGCCCGTCATTTCGCAATGTTTCATGATTTCAATATTCTGTATTGCCGTCGTCCCCTTGTTCAGTTTTTTAAGGAGCCGTGTGCTCAGAGCCTCTATACCGATCTGGACCTCGTGCATTCCGGCGGCCTGCATGGCGTCCAGTACGCGCCCCGGAGTATTAGCCCTGATTTCTCCGAACAGGCGAAAATCCTTTCCCAGTCTTGCTATGCGATTAAAAATATCCCGGGATGTTTTCAAAGGGAGAAGGTTGTCCATAAAGGCCACGGAAAGTGTTTTATATTTGGTTGTCAGATGATCAATCTCCGAAACTACCTGTTCCGGGTCTTTTGATCGGTAACCGTCCCACTGGAGATTTAAATTGCAGAAGGCACATCCTGTAGATTTTTCGCCTTCTTGTTTGCGGCGCCACCAGCACCCTCTTGAGATTTCCATGGGAAGTGTTGGAAAGAAAGTTTTCTCCGGTCCGAATGATTGCAGTAATTCAAAGTAGTCATCGTAATCCGGAGGAACAAGAGCGGATAACTCATTCATCTGATGAAACGCAGCCGGTGTTTCTTTTTTATCGGATTCTGGTGTGATAATCCCCTTAACCGGAGGCATTTCTTTACACCCCGGATCGTTAAGATAAGCAATCAATCGGCTCAGGGGAAGTTCACCTTCACCGTTGATCGCAACATCAATTTCCGAAAAAATTTTAAACAGATTCCGTGTTGCATCAGTGGTGAACATGGAACCGCCCACAACAATAAAAAGATTCGGGAATTGCTTTTTAACCTGCCTGATGAAATAGAGTGACGCAGTTAACTGGCAAAGACATATGGAGAAACCCGCCAAACCATATCCTCCCCAGTCAATGGTGTGTATAAAAGTCTCGGAAACCTTCTGAACCTGTTTGGTTAGGGTCTCAAAAAGAATTTCCCGCAGCAGAGATTTACCGGCAGCCTGCTTATAAAAGATTTTTTCAATATGCTCAAGCCGTTCCGGGTATAACAGGGCGGCGTAAATGGTTTCCGCAAGCCATGTCTGCTCGGAAATTGCTTGATAGCTTCTGTATCCGATGGCCTCGGCGACTTTTAAATAAAAATGATGCGCATCGACCTTCAGATCAGGAAACTTTTTTTTTAGATAGGATTTCAGCGTGCCGATCTGAATTGAGGGACGGCTGTAAAGGGGCCATGGAGCGGAGATGAGAATTATTTTTTCCAATGGAGCTGTATGTTTGAATTTCATGTGCATAAACCCAACCCAGATACCAAGTATCAACTAAATTCCAAATTCCAATATTCAATGACCAAAGCCTGTTTAGAATTTTGAATTTCGGTTGTTGTGATTTGCGATTTGTTATTTGTTTTTTCCGGTTTATCCGGCGATCATGATGTCGTGTGCTTTTGATCCGCAATTTAAAACAAGGTCAAGTGCGGACAGGTTGGGAATAAAACTCCCCCAGAGTTGAGGATAAACCAGTGATGGTAGTTTAACATCCGTTAGTCGAATCCCCGCTTTTTTGAACCTGTCTGCATCAAGGTATTTTCTGGCAGCGCTCTGGGCCAAAAACTGCGATGCTCCCAATCTCCTGCACATCTCTATGAGAAGCTTGTCTCCTTTTGCCTTTATTTCAAGTTCGGACAATAATATGATCTCTGTTTCAATCTGAAGATGTTTCATCAAATAACGGATGATCTTAAGATTAAAATCGATAAGTTTTTCGAATTTTGTTGAAAAAAGCTCTTCCAAAAAATTTAGATGGTCCTTAGCATACGGAGCTTTTGCATAAGCATTTCTCAAGCTTTCCAAATGTTTTTTTGCCCATCGACCGTCGTGGCATATCCTGACAGTGTTGATTTTTTGCAGACCCAAGCCTTTCTTTTTTACAGGCAATGTCATCCATAGGCTTCCCTGGTCGTTTTTAAATCTGTTTCGAGTGGTCCAGGTGGTTCCCCTGGGGAACTGAACGTCATCCAGAATTACAAAAACATCAGAACGATGCGCCTTGTAAAAAAAACCGGGATACGGAAAAAAATAAGGCTGATTTGCAGATACAATCATTTTTTCAGTTGAAACCGGTTGCTCTATCTATCCTGTCCGGCCGTTGATCTGTTGACTGTACGGAACATCCCCCAATTATCGATGCAAAATGAAAGTTGCGCCGCTCAGGCTTCTGCATGAAGATGAAGAAGCGAAAATCTTCCATTTATACCGCACATATTTTTTTTAATCCGGCAGCACACCCATTACTTGAGCCGATAAAAAGGCTCGTCTCCGTTTTTTCCCACCAGCCTCAGTTGACCCCCACATTGCTCGCATACCAATAGACTGTCCAAAAGCTTGGAATCAGTGTCGGACGAATCGTCCATGATAACGGAATCTTCAGGAAGATAGATCGATACGCCACAGTGCATACACATACATTCTATCTTATTGTTCATGTGATACCCTTTTTTGGTAAATGTTGAGTTGTTTAATCCCACGATTTCAACTATCCAAAACCGAGAGAAACCGGTTGTTTTTCAGATCGAAATCCTGAAGGATTTTTTCTTAAAAGCTAAAAATTTTATGGACGTTCTCAGTTTTACAGTGTAGAGAATTACATATAGCAAATTTATCAGATTAATTCTACCTAAAGAAGTTTATACTGTTGGCTCCGCAACTGGAGTATTGGAATAATGGGGAGGATGGTATAAACAGATTGGCATTAAAAAATTTATGGTCTCGATAAGTTGTAGTATTTCAGAGACGGTATATTATGCTTTTAAAAAGGTAAATACGTATGGAACAAGAAACAATCGTACGCTTTGCTCCCAGCCCGACCGGTTACCTCCATATCGGCGGCGCCCGCACAGCGATTTTTAACTGGCTCTTTGCTCAAAAAACCGGGGGCAAACTTATCCTTCGAATCGAGGATACGGATGCGGAACGGTCAACTGAAGAATCTATACAAGGAATTGTTGAAAGTTTGAAATGGCTGGGGATAACCTGGGATGAGGGTCCCTATTTCCAGTCACAGTTTATTAATGAACATCTGGCCGCCGCACGCAAACTGCTGGAATCGGGGCATGCCTACAAGTGTTTTTGTACGAAAGAAGAACTCGACCGAAAAAGACAGGCGGCATTGAAGCAGAAGAAAGATTTAAAGTATGACGGCACCTGTCGCCGGTTAACATCGGATGAGATTGCGGAAAAGGAAGCGGCAGGCATGCCTTACACCATTCGGATGAAGGTGCCTCGCGGCCACGGCTCCGTCCGTTTTGAAGACAGGGTTTATGGAACGATTGAATATAAGTACGAGGATATTGAGGACTTTGTTATTGTCCGTTCCAACGGTCAACCTCTATATCTTATTTCAAATACGGTGGATGACATCCGTGACCGGATTACCCATGTAATTCGCGGTCAGGACGGGCTGTCAAATACACACCGGCAGATTTTAATTTATCAGGCGCTGGGAGCACCGGTGCCGCAGTTTGCGCATATGTCACTCACCCTGGATCCTAAAAAAGCCAAGATCTCAAAACGAAAGCATGGCGAACTCGTTGCCATCCACTTTTACAAAGAGCACGGATTTTTGCCATGGGCATTTATAAACTTTTTGGTCCTGTTGGGATGGGCTACGCCTGAATCCAGAGAAATTTTTACTAAGGAGGAATTAATCGAAGCATTTTCTCTTCAGGGAATCAATCGTGCCAATTCCATCTTTGATGTAAGAACGAATGATCCAAAATATTTTACCGATCCCAAGGCCATAAGTATCAACGCCCATTATCTGAGGACGCTGCCGGTTGAAGAGATCGAACCTTATGTTCGAACCGAACTGGAAAAGGCGGGTCTCTGGAATTCTGAGTATGAGGGCGCAAAGCGCCGCTGGTATCTGGATACCATTGAACTGATTCGCAGCCGGTTTCATGTGACAACCGATTTTGTTTCCCGTGGGCGGGCCTATTTTTCCGACGATTTTCCCATTGAATCCAGGGCACTGAAAAAGAATATTTTCAAGCATCCGGATCTAAAAAAATGGCTCCCCTTGCTGGTAGATCGGTTGCAGGCTTTAGAAAATTTTACGGCTTCGGAAACCGAGAATACAATTCGTAAGATGGCTGATGAGCTAAAAATCAAACCCGGGGTATTGATCAACAGTATTCGAACCGTTGTTACCGGCCAGCTTGCCGGCCCTGGGATATTTGACATTTTAAATACCATAGGACAGCGTCATGTTGTGGATCGCCTGAAAAAGGCGCCGTCACTTTTCGACAAACCATAAATGAGTCTGTTGATTAATGGTCTTTTCGTACAATCTCTGCGTTATGCTCAAAAAATAATCCTCGGAATATCAAATATATGCCTGTGGTTATTTTTTTCGCATGCCTTGATCTTGAACGAAAATCCTCATTAATCAACAGACTCATAAATATAGCTAAAGAATGGAGTTTTGAATATGTCAAAAACCGAATTCACCCAGCCCTCTAATTTTATCCGGAATATTGTCGCGCAGGACTTAAAAGACAACAAAAATAACGGCCGGGTTGTCACCCGCTTTCCCCCGGAGCCGAACGGATATCTACATATCGGACATGCCAAATCCATTTGTCTTAACTTCGGTATTGCCGCAGAAAATAAAGGGGGTATTTGCAATTTGCGATTCGATGATACCAATCCCGGAAAAGAGGATGTTGAATATGTAGAATCCATAATAGAAGACGTCCGATGGCTTGGATTTGATTGGGATGATCGGCTGTTCTATGCATCGGATTACTTTGAGCAGCTTTATCAATATGCCGTTCAGTTGATCAAAGCCGGTAAGGCTTATGTGTGCAGCTTGAGCGCTGATGAGATCAGGGAGAGCCGCGGCACCCTGACAACACCGGGAAAGGAAAGTCCCTATCGAACCCGCTCGGTGAGAGAAAACCAGGACCTATTTGAGCGCATGCGGGCCGGAGAATTTGAGGACGGTTTCCACGTACTCCGAGCCAAGATTGATATGGCATCGCCAAATGTGCTGATGCGTGATCCCACGCTTTATCGTATTCGACGGATACCTCATCACAGGACAGGCGACATATGGTGTATTTATCCGATGTACGACTTTGCCCATTGCCTTTCAGATTCCATCGAAGGAATTACCCATTCTCTTTGCACCCTTGAATTTGAAATCAATCGCCAACTGTACGACTGGATACTGGACGAACTGAACGTCGACTGCCACCCCCAGCAAATCGAGTTCGCACGCCTTAACCTCAGTTATACTGTATTAAGCAAGCGCAAACTTGTGGAATTGGTAGACGGGGGGCATGTCTCAGGATGGGACGATCCTCGAATGCCGACCATAAGCGGTCTGAGGAGACTCGGCTATACACCGGAATCGATCCGCAATTTTTGTGACCGGATCGGAGTCGCTCGACGGGACAGTATTGTTGATATCGCACTGCTCGAATACAGCATCAGAGAAGATTTGAATAAACAGGCACAGCGCGTAATGGGTGTGTTGCGTCCGCTCAAGGTCGTCATCGACAACTATCCCGAAGATAAAGTTGAAGAATTGGATGCCTTGAACAACCCTGAAGATCCGTCTATGGGTACACGCAAGATTCCCTTTTCGCGCGTGATTTACATCGAACAGGACGACTTTCTGGAGGATCCGCCGAAAAAATTTTTCCGTTTGGCGCCCGGACGTGAGGTGCGACTGCGATATGCGTATTATATAAGATGTGTGAGAGTTGTTAAGGATGCAAAAACCGGTCAGGTGGTCGAACTGCATTGCACCTATGATCCGGATACACGCGGCGGATCATCTCCGGATGGACGGAAGGTCAAAGCGACCTTACATTGGGTTTCTGCGGCCCACGCCATCAAAGCCGAAACGTGCCTTTACGATCATCTCTTTATAAAAGAAAATCCGGATGAGGAAAAGCATGTTGATTTTAAAACATATTTAAATCCGAATTCTCTGGAGATACTTCCTTTTTTTGTGGAACCCAGTCTTGCCGGTGCGGCGCCGGGTAGCAGGTACCAGTTTGAAAGACTCGGTTATTTCTGCGCGGATTCCGTGGATTCTTCCGACCAAGCCCTGGTATTCAACCGGACGGTAACGTTACGGGATACATGGGTCAGAATACAGAAAGCACAGCAGAAAAAGCAAAAAAAGAGGTAACCGTTCAGTTCTTTGAAACAAGCCGGATCCAAACGATCGGTCTATAAAATTTTCAAAAAGCTAACGTGATATCAAAAGAGGTGAAACCATGCCGATCTACGAATTTTATTGCAGGGACTGTAATACTGTTTTTAATTTTTTTTCCAAAACCATTAATACGATCAAAACGCCTAAGTGTCCGAAATGTAAAACAACGACACTTACCAGGCAGATTTCCGTGGTGGCATTTACCGGACGAGCAAAGGAAGACAGTGATATGGATGATCTGCCGTTTGACAGCAGCAAAATGGAACAGGCCATGCAGATGTTGGCGGGAGAAGCTGATAAAATGAACGAGGATGATCCCAAGCAGGCTGCCAATCTTATGCGCAAACTTTCTGATATGACAGGCCTTAAACTCGGTGACGGCATGGATGAAGCGTTGAGAAGGATGGAAAAAGGTGAAGATCCTGAACAGGTAGAGGCTGAATTAGGTGATATTCTGGAAGAGGAAGACCCGTTTTCTCTACAGGCGAAAAAGGCAAAAAGCATCAAAACAAGACACAAAGAACCGTTACGGGATGAAACTCTTTATGACCTATGACCGTTTCATGAAAAATTGTACTTGGAGGCAGAACCATGGAAAAGGAGGTGCTTGAGCGCATAGAAGTTGCACAGGGAGATATCACCCGCCTTGCACTTGATGCGATTGTTAATGCTGCTAACCCGTCGCTTTTGGGAGGAGGCGGTGTGGATGGAGCAATCCACAGAGCAGCGGGTCCGGAGCTCTTAAATGAATGTCGCAAAATTGGGGGGTGTCCTACCGGGAAAGCCAGAATAACGAAAGGCTATAATCTTCCTGCCAGATATGTAATACATACGGTAGGGCCTATTTACAGTGGAAGGGCTCAAGACCGCAAGCTTCTTTCCTTTTGTTACTTGAACAGTCTAAAACTTGCCGTAAAAAATGATATTACTTCTATTGCCTTTCCGGCTATAAGTTGTGGCGTGTATGGTTACCCTATAAAAGAGGCTTGTAAAATCGCAGTTGATACTACCTGCGATTTCTTAAAGGATCACAGGACGATAAAAAAGGTCGTCTTTATTCTCTTTTCTGAAAACAGTCATGCTGTCTACCAGGGATACTTAAAACTTTCGTAAAAAGTTGTTTTTTGTCTTTTTACGAAACCATCAATGTTGGGTTATGTTTTTTTTTAACATCTTACATTGACAAATCCATATGCCGGAACTATTTTGTTTTTAATTTTAGAATAGAACTGATTTAATCGGACGTATATTATTTAAAATAAGGAGAATATTATGCTTGAAGTTACCAAATTAGCTACAGAACAGATTGCCGTGTATTTCAAAGGCAAAGAGGTTTCACCGATACGGATCTTTTTGAATGCGGGAGGATGAGGCGGCCCATCGCTTGCCATGGCTCTGGATGAGTCTAAAGATACAGATCACGTTTTTGAAATTGACGGTTTCAAATATATTGTCGATAAAGAGTTTATGGAAAAAACAAAACCGATTAAGATAGCTTTTTCCGGAATGGGTTTTAAACTGGACTGTGGGATCGATTTCGGATCAGGATGTTCAGACTGCGGATCAAAAACAAATTCCTGCTGTTGATCATACAGACTCTTTTTTTTACCCAAGGGCAACACAGTTACGGTGTTGCCCTTTTTTTGATTGAAAGAGATTGTCTTCGATGGTCTAATAAAAAGTCTGACACAAAATTTCTATGAAATCAATCGATTGAGTTAACCGGTTGGGAATTCTAAGCTATCACCTTCAGAGAGATCGGATTCAGGCATATCACTCCCGTCAGTGTGAAGATCCAATAACGTTTGGATTTCAGATGCTTCTTTAACGGTTTTTTCGCGAAAATGTGTTTTGATGATCTCAATACGTTGTCGAGCCAATTTTTCATTCCCAAATTTTAAGTAAGTTAAAATAACTTGTTGCGCGTGGTCATCATCTTTAAGCGGGTCGGGAAGGTGATCAATCAAGCGCTGAAAAGCCCATTGCAAATCGTCCGGAATTTTCATTTGGTTCGTCATGGTATCTCCTGAATACGGGTTTTGAATATGGCAATTTTTGACAATAAATCATGAATGAAAAATGTAAAGTGTTTTTCTCAGAAATTTTTAAAAAATTTAAAAAATGGTATCATACAGTGACCTGCTTAAATACCGGATCACCCAAATGCTTGTTTGGCTCCTTGTTTTGTAACGCTCAGATGATATAAAAGTGAAGAATCACGGCGGGTTAAGCTATATCGGTTGAAAAATTATTATAACTTTGATAGGATTAACCTATATCATATCTCCAAATATCACAGAAAAGATGAAATATTATGACCTCAGAAGAATTGAATCCGGAAAAGATACTTAAATTATCAGGAGGTTATTGGGAAACTTGTACGCTTCATGCAGGAGTTAAACTCGATGTTTTCACAATTATAGGCAAGGATCATCTTAAGGGGA
>JBARSG010000716.1:0-2877 GCA_049644625.1 Desulfobacterales bacterium
CATTTGCACAATGTCGCAAAGAGACTTGAAGAGGATGAAGAAACCGGCTCTAAGCGATATGTATATGTAAAGCTCGGTCCCGACCATTTTCGCCATGCCTATAACTATGAGGCCATGGCCAGACAGAACGCGCCAAATCTTTTATTTCCAGAATTTTCTTAAAAGGAGAATTTTACCATGGCAAAAAGACCAAACATTTTCAAAGACCGTGACAAAATTATTATCGAGCATCAGCAAGAACAGGGTAAACCACGAAAAATCGAAGAATACTGGACGGTTCGCGGTGGTATCAGTTGGCCGACAACGACAACACCGGGGTATTATTGCTTGTTTGGCTTAAAGGATGAGCCGACCACAACAGACAAAAAACCTCTGGTACTACTGGCTGAAGGTAAAGCGCAGCTACCTACGAAATTCTTTGAAAAAGTAGCTGTATCTTCTCGGCGTTTGTGTTGTGATCGCCTTTATGCTGATTTGGATGATCATCACAAAGGTTTGGAAGATTCTTTTCGAAAATTTGTGAGAGAGGGGAAAATTGAAGGCATTCGACTTCTTGACTCATCGGAATTTTTCGACATTGACCATGGCAGTCTATTAATAAAGCAATGGAAAAGGGATGGTGCGTTAATAGTTCCCAAAAGGACTATCTTGCGGGATCAACTGGAAACGGTGTCTGGCGATATTACACTTTCCGATTTAGAAAAAGATTTTTATGCTATTGCGGCGTTAATTCGTGTTCTTATTTCTTTTGAAATTTATCCATGGAGTAAGCCCTCAAAGCAATTTGCTGGGTTTAGCAATTGGAAACAGCGCATAAAGACTGAGAAAAATACTGAATATGAAGAGTATTATGTGGACTAGGTAAAATAATTTATAAAATCACAAAAAAATGAAGCCTTTTAAAACATGGCAGTAACGCATAAAATTTTGACAAAAGATGGTGTTAGAAAGAAACGCCTCACTCCAATGTCAGCTATTAGAGCAAAGTGTATGGAGTGCTCAAACTTTCAGCATAGCGAGATTAGACAATGCCCGGTTGTTGATTGTGCATTGTGGCCTTATCGTTTCGGTAAAAAGCCGGATCAGCAAGGCGCTAAAAATCGGTCTGAATGAAATAAAAGGGTAGTAGGCTATGGTTTTAATTATTTTCTATGTTGGTTGAATAGTTGAGGACGGATTAAGGTTCTTTGATATTCAAATCTATGGTGAGATAACAACCAGCCTGAAGTCGGTTGTAAGTGTGGGCACCCGGCCATGATGCCGGGGAGACACCCTGCTACGGCAGGTAGGATTTTTGCTATTTACCGGAATAAATGGCTTTTAAAAATCATAATCAATTCGAAAAGTCACCTGTCAGGTCAGTTCCGATGGTTTCGATATCACAACCTTCAGCATTGCTTTTCCGGTTGCATATACATAGCAGGTATCAGCAATCGAACTATTTAATGTTTGGAGCATGGTTTTGACATTTCTCTCTTTTTTAATACTGTCTTAAAGGAGGGATGAATAATCAAAACAAATCTTTGATAAATTATCTCATTTGTCCGTGACCTGACCTTGACCTGTTATGCAATTAGAAATTCGCTTAGCAGTTTCACTGCAGGCTTCACTTTCCGTAAAAGCCGGTATTGGAACTGGCAAAATAAGGCCTATCCACCTCACTTTTCCTTTAGCATGAATATCGGTATCTCCAATTGAAAATGATTCTTTGAGATTCCAAACTGTTGTGGTAATATTCGTTCCACGCTCAGCTGATAAGTATCCATATGACCCACCATATGCGAAGGGGGTTGCCAAATGTAGCAAAAAACCATCATATTCCTTCTGTTCGGTACGCCCATGCACAAAAATTAAAAGTTCTACTCCGAGGCTTTCGATGCGTTTTTTTACCAAGGTTTTACTTAACAGAGCCGATAACTCTTCTATGCTCTTCGGAGCTGTATTGGGTTCAAACCAAGGAAACAAAGCATCCCTAAATTTGACTTCGGGAATAAATTTTAAATTGGGAATATCTTCTATTAATTCTCTTTGTAGACACTCAGCAAAATCTTTGTCTTTCGGATTAATTGGGAATATAGTAGCCGAAGTATATTGATTTGAACGAGAGTGTGTTTTCAGGGAATCTTTAATTTGTGATTTAGTGCAGCCGAATATGACTGAGACGATTAATAATATGCAAAGAAATTTGTATTTCATTGGTTACACTGGCTATAAAACAATTTTTTGATTTCTACTTGATTACAGAAATCGGTCATAAATTTTGCGGTAACTCTACGCATTGCCATTTGAGTGAGTTCTACAACAGCAGTGGTTTCGTGCTTTAATTCAATCATTGGGAGAACAGCACCGCTTCCTTTAATACTCCAAGAACTTATCTTCTCACCTTCGGGCAAATAAAAATTTATTTCGTATATAATGTGAATAGTAATAACACCATAAGCACTGGGAACAGGGGGATTAGTGGGACTGAGATAGGTGAAGCTATGAACTGTCGGTTCAACAATTAAATCAATATCTTTTTTATGTTCAGATCCTTTAGATAGATATTGAACAGGTGTTACCTTTTCAAATACAGTAGACAGGATGTAGTCAAAAAGAGCAATATTCGCTTTTCCCATCTTGATGTTGTCAATATAGGTAAAAATGGACGCCCCGTCTTGTCCGACAAATTCTACTTTTTGAGTAGTTTTAAATGTACCAAAGTCATTTCCATAATAAACACCCACCTTAATTGGCAGAGGTTCGATTAGGGGCTGAGGATATGTCCCTATGTCATTAATTTCAATATTAAATGTTTTTGTACTACTACAGCTAAAGATAAAAAAGGCGAAAGCAAATAGTGAAAATAATATAAAGCCAAATTTCTTCATATTATGT
>JBARSG010000717.1:0-3541 GCA_049644625.1 Desulfobacterales bacterium
AGGAGCGCATTCTTCAGCCGAACGAACTGAGAACATATGTCTACACCATTTTTGATCTTCAGCGTTTTTTTCTCGAAGTCATTGCTACTCAAAGACCACGGGATTTAAACCAAACCAAGATGGATGAATTTTTTATTGATACCGTTTGCCGGCTTAATGATGATAAAAAATTTTGGGCCGGCATGGAGATGTCCCACAGGCTGCAAGACTATCTGGTCAAATATGTGATTATGTATTTCGATAACGAATTTCCCCGGCGTTCCCTTTTCCAGGATTACCTTCACGAATTCATGAATCGTCACCGTACTTACCTTCCGCCGAAAAAAGTGCGCGTGAACATGGAGGAGGCCGCAAGACTTTTTGAAACAAGCTGGGAAAAGTTAAAGCAGATGGATCTCAAATGTTTTAACCGTTTATACCGGAAGATGGCTTTAAAGCACCACCCGGATAAAGGGGGAAACCCCGAAACCTTTGTAAAGTTGACCAAGTACTATCACGGCCTATTACGAAAGAAAATACCATAGCCAACAGGATCATATCTCCAGTAGGCTCCATAATTTATAAAAAGTTACATGATATTGACCCGGAAAAATATAATCTGTTTAGGGAGATAAAAAATAAGCCCGCCGTACCCTGTTTATAAGTATTCCAGACCAAAAAATAAGGTGCAGCATCAATTAAAAAGGAGAAGAAAATCATGAAAATGGATATTTTTAAGGAAATGGAAGCACCGGAACTAAAAAAATATATTGAATTTCTCCTATGGCACTACAGAGTGGTTGATGCTTTTTGGTTTATCTATGTGGCGGAACGCTTTGACCAACCCACAGCAGAACGAATTAATGAAAAGGTGTGGGGACGTGTTTCCTCAATGGCCGCAAAAGATCTGATCTCCCGGTTTCACATCAAGGAAGGGGGCCTTAAAGGTTTTGTGAATGCCCTAAAGTTTTTCCCCTGGTGCATCCTGGTCGGATATGAGATTCAAGAATCAGACCAGGAAGTGATCATCTCTGTGCCGTCCTGCCCTACACAGGAAGCCAGGCTCAGGCGCGGTCTGGGAGAATTTGATTGCAAGGAAATGCACCGGGGTGAATTTACAAGCTTTGCTCAGGTAATAGATCATTCCATTGGAGTTGAGTGCCTTTTCGCCCCTCCGGATCCTCATCCCAAAAATATGTTCTGCAAGTGGCGGTTCTATCTCGAAAAACAGAGCGAAGAGGGGAAAATATAAAAGAAATTGCTACTGCCATGCGAAAACGATTGATTAAAAAAATGGGTATCCGTTCACGGAGTAGTTGAGTTAGTGGAAATTCCAAATAATAAATCCCAAATCATTTACCCTGTTAAATAATGCTTCGCATTAAATCTGCGATTTATTTAACAGGGCAGGCCCCAGATAAATACGTTTCACTGTTACTGTCGTAAATTTAACAGGGCAGGCAAATCACAATGACCGAAATTCAAAATGACAGCCACGACCTCACACGAATGGACATTTCTCTAGCCCGCGCGATTATTTCAGCAAGATCCAGTGTCAGTAATTTACGATCTTCCATAACCGGTTGACCGTTGATAATGGAGTGGCTGACATCGTTTCCCCTGGCGGCGTAAACCAGATGAGATGTTGCATTATACATGGGGGTAAGATGTGGTTTATGAGTGTCTATCACAATGACATCCGCCTTTTTCCCGACTTCTAAAGAACCGGTGACATTCTGAAGCCCCAACACCCTTGCCCCGTGGATAGTGGCCATTTTTAACACAGAAGGAGCGTCCATGACGGTAGGATCAAGGGTGTTCACCTTGTGAAGTTTGGCAGCCGTATCCATCTCTGAAAAAAGGTCCAGGTTGTTATTGGAAGCGCAACCATCCGTTCCTAATCCTACGGTCAAGCCCTGTGAAAGCATTTGGGGAATCGGGGCAATACCGGATGCCAGCTTCATATTGCTTTCCGGATTATGAACGACGTTTACCCCGTGTACGGCCATTGTTTTTATATCCGCGTCCTCCACATGAACGCAATGATCTGCGATCAGGTGAGGGCCTAAAAGCCCCAGTGAATCAAGATGCTTCACCGGTGTTTTTCCGTATTTTTCTTTTATTTCAGAAACTTCAGTTAATGTCTCTGCCACATGGATAATCAGCGGCACATTATATTTTAAAGCCAGTTCATTAGACGCGGTAAGGAGTTTCGGGCTGCAGGTAAAAAGGGAATGAGGCTCTACGGCAATTGATACAAGGGGATCCTTTCGCCATTTTTGAATCAACAATTCGGTATACTCCAGACCTTTTTCCACGGGTCCGTAATTTGGCGAGGGAAAATCGTACAAGACTTCTCCCACCAGACATCTTACCCCGGCTTTTCGAGCCGCTTTGGCCACCTGGTCTTCAAACAGATACATGTCACAGAATGTGGTTGTGCCGGACATGATCATTTCTGCAAGGGCAAGCAGGGTCCCGGTGTAAACAAATTCCGCATCCATCTTGCGTTCTGCCGGAAAGATGTAGTTGTTTAACCATTCCATGAGAGGAAGGTCATCGGCAAGCCCCCGAAAAAGGCTCATGGCTGCGTGGGTATGACAGTTCACCAGGCCGGGAAGAATCAGACCGCCCCCGGCATCTATGATCTTTTCGGCTTTAAATGACGTGGGGTTTCCGGTCCCGATTTCGGAAATACTGTCGCCACGAATACATAAAAAGCCGTTTTCAAAAATAGAATTTTCCGAATCCAACGTCAAAATAGTGCCATTTTTTATGATAATATCTGCCTGCTTCATGATTTATCCTCCCGGCGATATTTGTTTTGTCTTAATCCGCTCGGCATCCGTGCTGTTTTTTTACCCGGAGTGTTCTTATTCGTCAAGCGATCTTGACAATAAAATAAGATTATATCATGAAGTGTTATAGGGGTTCTCAAAAATATGTTCGGTTTGGCCCGCGTCTGAGTCCGGAAACTCAGACGCTGTATACCGGCTTTGAAACGGAACGGTATTGTGAGAGTGGCCATAGGACTCCATTTCAAATATTTCATTTACAATCCTGAAGAAAAATTTTTGACGACGACCTTTAAGGGAAACAAATGATTTTTGATATTGTCATACATAACGGTCTCATTATCACAGTCAATTCTGATTGTGATATCATTGAAAACGGTGTGGTTTGTATAACCAAAGGAACGATCGACAGGATTGAAGCACGGGCCGATGATAAGCCTCTGCCTGAGGCAAAAGAAATAATTGATGCGAACGGCGGCATCATTATGCCCGGTCTGGCAAATACCCATACCCATCTTCCCATGACATTATTCAGAGGGCTTGCCGATGATCTTCCTCTGGCTCAATGGCTGAATGAATTCATTTTCCCCTGCGAAGCAAAATATTTAACCCCCGAAACGGTCCGGCTTGGGACACTTGTGGCTTGTGCGGAGATGATGCTTTCGGGAACAACGACCTGCTGTGACGGATATTTTTTCGAAGATGATGTTGCATCGGCGGTTTTTAAATCAGGAATCAGGGGAGTATTAGGACAGGGTGTTATCGAT
>JBARSG010000718.1:0-4753 GCA_049644625.1 Desulfobacterales bacterium
TACAACAGTTCCCCCTCGGGCTTGCCCCATTCATTTATTGCCTTTTCCGCCACTTCAAGGGCGATTTCATCAACGTCCCGATCAACCTCCTCGCCATCAACTTCAACCGTGGTGGCAACATTCAGATGCGGAGCGATTAATAATAGCTTGTCCACATCTTTTACCTTGTAAGCGTCGGATTCCTTCCTGGCGGCAGACAAAAAGACCTCGGCAACGCAGCGACCGTGATCTGAATGGGCGGATGCGCCCCCGGCGATCATCCGGATAAAATTACGTGCCGCAATGGTATTGGCCGTGGCGCCGCACAGACCCTTCCGGGTGTCCTCTCCTTCGATTCCCGCCTTTGGCAGCGGGAGACGGCACGGCCCCATGGAACAGTTCTTACAGCAGGTGCCTTGCACTCCGATGTTACAGGGTTTCATCTGTACGGCTCTGTCATAAACCGTATCGATTCCCAGTTCCTGAGCCCGGACGATCAGTTCCTGAGTCGCGGGATCAATGGAAGCCGCTATGGGATCCGCCAACTTTTTCGGCTTTTTATCCTTTACTGCTTTTTTTTCTTCTTCTGCCATTAGAGGTTCCTCCTCGTAGTTTTATTATCTTTTGTGTATTCTCTTCAGCCGGCCCAACATCTTATTTGCTTTGGATTTTTGCTCTTTTGCCGCGGTCATGGGAACTTTTTCCGGAGCAGCTTCTTTTTTGGCAAGCCGCTCTTCGCGTTCCTTGGCGCGCTGTTCGCGAACCGCTTCTTCTTCAGCTTCACTTTTGGCCCTGGCGTCGGCTGCGGCTTTGGCCTCAGCTTCGGCCTTGGCTTGGGCTTCGGCCTTGGCTTTGTCTTCGGCATCAGCTTTGGCTTTAGCCTCTGCCTCGGCTTTAGCCTTGGCCTCTGCTTCAGCCTTGGTTTTGGCATCTTCCTCAGCTTTAGCCTTGGCCTCTGCTTCAGCTTTGGCTTTGGCTTCCGCGTCAGCTTTGGCCTTGGCTTCTTCTTCAGCCTTGTCTACCTCTTTTACCTCTTCTTTCTTGGGCGCCGCCTTCTCGGCAGGCTTTTTCTTGGGCGCCGCTTTCTTTTCGGCCTTGGGCGGTTCCTTTTTAGCCGGTGCGGCTTTCTTGGGTTCCTCTCCTTCAATGGTCAGGTCCGGTTCCGGTGCAAGAGATGCAAAATCGATGTCAATATCATCAAGCTGTTTGCTTATGGGAGCAACATCCGCAGCACTTCCGCCGTCTAAGGCCAGATCGATAAAAGCCCTGGTCAGCCTTATGGCTTCCGGATGCCTCATGATCAGAACATTCGCCCCTGCCAGAAGATAGATGACGGCAGACACGGCTTCCATGAGGATACCCCGTCTTTCCGGATCACCCAGAGCCGGTGCTTCTTCTGCGCTCAGCTTGGCTTCCTTGCACTTCCATATTTCGTTGGCAAGATTACTGATAATCGGAAGCTGCAGCTTGTCGTCACCCTGGGTCAACGCCGCCATACCGAGCCGTTCCATTACGGAATAAGTGTACTCCATTCCATAACCCAAACCGCCGGTGGTGGGATCTACGATATTACGTTCCAACGGTACTCCAAGGTTTTCAAGGAGAATGTTAACCTGCTTGGCAAGGTTAATATCGATGGGCGAGGATGAAACAACCGTATGACCGTATCCCATGGCACTGGCGCCGATACCCTTATGGTTCTTATCCTCCACAGGTCCTATGGTTATATTGAAGCCGTGGGCCTCTTCGGAAACTTTCTTTAAAACCTCCTCATCTTTTTCGATGTTGCCGGTACCCCAGACAATCAGGGGCACGTCAATGGCTTCAAGGACCTTTTTTACGGTTGCGGCAGCCTCATCAGGACTGGCATCAGTAGTATTCGGGTCGGTACTCTTGAGCTGAAGGACAATTATCTCGGCACCAAACTCATCAATGCATTTCTTGGCCCAGGCCACCGGATCTGAAAGGACATCTTTAAAATGGCTGAGCGCAGCGTCCGGCCACTCATCCGGCTCCATATCCCACACTTCCATAGCGACTACCGGTTTGTGGGGCATGTCTCCTTCAAAATTATAAAAAGGATAGCACGCCTCACCACCGACGGTAATGGCTTTGTCGCCTTTGCCAAGGGTGATCTCCTTTATGGCGCCGGTATAAGACTCTTTATATATTTCTAAGCCCAATGTTCCCTCCTTTATACGATAAAAATTTAATGATTAAAAATTATTACGTTTCAACTCTTATCGACGGGTCCCGCAGGAGCAGCAAAATCAAAAACCTCAGGACACCGATAAAAAATCAACCCCCTCCTTTCTTAATATGAATTTTGTTAAAAAATTATCTACATCGGTAGATTTGCAGCCATAGATTAAAAGAAGTCACAAACAGATTTATAAACAAACAATAACTGTATTTTTCTAAGTAAAATTAGCATGTTGTAATATTCTATATGAAAAAGAATTGACTTTAAAACTTGCCAAATAGTACTATTTATATTGAGATTGTTTGTTTGTCAATAGATGAGTTAAAATTATAAAATTTAATATCATTCGATTTCATTAAACATGCAGGTCAATTCAACCACTTCGCCGTCATAAACCGTACTGGCTTTATAAGGTAAGCTTTTAAAAAGCTTTATCATACCCTGGTTTCTTGGCATGGTGTAAGCAGTAAGACCTGAAATTCCATTTTCTCGGGCAGCTTCGCACAGTTTTCGCATCAAGATCTTTCCCAATCCTTTTCCCTGCCAGTCTTTGCTAACGGAAAAGGCAATCTCCGCTATGTTCTTGGCCGGGTCCAGCAGATATTCCCCAACGGCTACAACCTTTCCAAAACCAAATTCTCCAACAACAGCGAGAAGTGTTAAATTTTTAATATAGTCGATCTGGAACATTCTCTCCACATCGTCGCGGACAAACCGGGTCCTGGCCTGAAAAAATCTGGAATATATGTCATCTTTATCCTGATTGTAAAAGTGTTCCTGGATTCTTCTCTCATCCACCGGTTTTGCCGGCCTTATGGTGATCGAATCACCACTAATCTCCCGTGTCTCTTCCAGTTTGATCGGATATATGCCATAAGCCGATTCCGACAGGGTCCGTTCGGCGCCGAGCAGTTCCATTTTTTTGGCCTCGAACAAGAGCTCATCACGAAAATCAGGATGGGCAATGCTGATCATGGCCATGGCCCGTTCCTGCAGGCTCTTTCCAAACAGGTTAACCGAACCATATTCGGTAACTACGTATTGAACATCACCCCTTGGAACTACGATTGCAGTATCACTTAACATGGGGACAATCCTGCTTTTTTTAGCATCCATGGTTGTTGAGATAAACATGAGTATAGATTTTCCCCCTTGGGATCGGGACGCTCCTCTGATAAAGTCGAGCATACCGGTTACACCGGAAAAATAGTTGTAAGAGAGTGCATCAGCAGCAACCTGGCCGGTAAGATCCATGGCCATGGGCACGTTCATGCAGACCATTTTATTGTGACGGGAAATAATACCGGGATCATTTACATAATCTGAAGGATGAAACTCAATGGCCGGATTATCATCAAGATATTCATAAAGATTTTTGGTACCGATGGCACTGCTTGCAACGATTTTGCCTTCGTTAAATCCTTTTTTCCGGTTTGTAATCACCCCCATTGAAACAAGGCGCATGATTTCGGTGGTAAGATATTGGGTGTGAACCCCGAGATCATTTTTATCGGAAAATGCCAGAAGGATGGCCTGTGGAGTTGCCCCCGGACTGATCTGGATGGTCGAACCGTCATCAACAAGCCGTGCAATAAGCCGGCCGATAACATTGGCGGTCTCTAATTCCGGAAGCTCGCCAACGGTAAGAAGGTCCTCTTCATGCTCAACAATTACATCCACATCGTTTACATGGATAAAGCTTCTGCCCAGCACACGGGGCATGCTGGAATTTACCTGGGCGATGACAAGGTCGGCGGACATGGCCGCAGCCATCGTTATATCCACCGAAATGCCAAGGCTCATCCATCCGAAATCATCCGGTTCAGATACCTGAACAAGGGCCACATGTATGGGCAGTCGCCGGGTCTCAAAAAGCTGGGGCACCGCCGAAAGATTTATGGGCGTGATAAAACGCTTGTTTTTTGCAAGGCTTTTTGTCTTGGCGGAACCCAGATAAAATGACCGGATATTAACGCTCTGGTCTTTTGTTTTATCTGCGATCAACGTTAGCGGGGTGCTTTCAAGGCTGAGCAGGCGGACAATTTCAATGTCCGTAAACGTGTCCGACGCTTGAGCGAGTTTCCTGACCAAATATTGAGGTTCTCCACAAGACGAACCGATAAAAACCCTTTGCCCCGGTTTAATCAGGCTGATGGCATTTTCCCCGGAGCGCTTCTTTTCAACATAATTATCGGCCCAATAGATTGGCGCGGCCATTTGGTCCCTCATTGATCAGAACTTGGGGGCTTGGCCCCAATATTCTCTCCGAGCCGTAGGCACTACGAGCCGGAGGCCAACATTACATTATTCCCTAACGATGGCATATACAGGTTGCCATTAAAAGACTTGTGATTTTGTCAGGTTGTAGAAATCCCGAGACGTTTAATTATGGATCAACCACTTAACCGGTTTCATTACCTTATTTATTTGTAATTATCAAGAGGATAAAAGTATTTGTTCAGGGTAAACGCATTTGATTTCGGTGCAGCGTAGCGACGGCGTGGAGCGTTCCCCCTGTATTGGGATTCAAATGCGTTTGTTCTGTGGATCGGCCCCGTCAAAATTTTAGGG
>JBARSG010000719.1:0-2117 GCA_049644625.1 Desulfobacterales bacterium
GAGATAGAGAGCAGTGTCTCAAACGGGCAATGGCTGGAATCGGTATTCCGCAAGCTGCTGGACCCTGCCCTCATTACCTCAATAACACCTGACAAGGCATTCAAGGGCGAGCTAAGGAAGTACCAACAGAAAGGCCTGGACTGGCTCTATTTCTTGCATTCGCTCCGGTTCGGAGCCTGCCTCGCTGATGATATGGGCCTTGGCAAGACCGTCCAGGTACTGGCCTTTTTAAATAGATTAAAGTCCGATCTGAAAAAATCAGGGAAATCCCGCAAGGCAAGCCTGCTGGTTATTCCGGCATCCCTTATCTCCAACTGGGCCAATGAAATCAACCGGTTTTCCCCTAAAATCAAATTTCATATTGCGCATCCCGGGGCGAACCCAAAGAAAAACGCCAGGATTGAAGACAAGAAATCATTGGACGCGTTTGATCTTGTCATAACTACCTATGCCCTGGCTAAAAGATACGAATGGCTTCAATCCTATCCATGGAACTACATTATCTTAGACGAAGCCCAGGCCATTAAAAACCCTGGCACAAAACAGACAAGGACAATAAAGAAACTTACCTCCCAAAACAGGATTGTCATGACGGGAACCCCGGTTGAGAACCGGCTTTCGGACCTCTGGTCCCTGTTTGATTTTTTAAATCCGGGATTACTCGGAAATGCCAGGGAATTTAAACAATTTTCAAAAGACTTGAGTGATGATCGCACAGGTTATTCAAGATTGCGCAGGCTTATCAGCCCTTATATTCTGAGACGGTTGAAAACCGATAAATCGGTTATTTCCGATCTCCCTGAAAAGGTTGAGATGAAAACATATGCCCCTTTAAGCAAGAAACAGGTCCTTTTGTATAAAAATATGGTTGAAGGGATAAGGGAGTCAATCGCCAAAACAGAGGGGATCCAAAGAAAGGGGCTGATCCTTTCTTCCCTTATGAAATTCAAACAAATCTGCAATCATCCGGATCAGTATCTCGGGACCGGAGGATTTGAAGAAAAAGACAGCGGCAAGTTTCTAAGGCTTCGTGAAATTTGCGAAACAATATACGAGAAAAGAGAAAAGGTCCTCGTTTTTACGCAGTTTAAGGAAATGACGGAACCACTTCATGATTTACTGGAAAGTATCTTTGAACGAAAAGGCATGATTTTACACGGGAGTGTGGCGGTGGGCAAAAGAAAAAATATTATTGAGCAATTTCAAAGTCAAAGCTATGTTCCGTTTATGGTGTTGTCCTTAAAAGCCGGTGGGGTCGGTCTGAATTTGACAGAAGCAAACCATGTGATTCATTTTGACCGGTGGTGGAATCCTGCCGTAGAAAACCAGGCGACCGACCGGGCATTCAGGATTGGTCAGAAGAAAAATGTTATTGTGCACAAGTTTCTGACTAAGGGCACCGTGGAAGAGAAAATTGATATGATGTTGGAAGAAAAATCGAAATTGTCGAAAGATGTTATTGCAAGCACAAAAGAGACCTGGATAACTGAAATGAAAAATGATGAACTAATCGATATTTTTAAATTGTCATTATAAAATCGCTTTCGCGATTTTATACAGGAGGTGAGCATTATGGGCTATTGGGGTTATTATCCGCCTTATGTATCCGTTGCGGAGAAGAGAGCAAAAGCGGCCAAGAAATTGAAAAATCTAAAAAAGAAAAATCCTGACATAAAACCTATTCTTCTTGAAGGAAGTGGAATTGCTAAGACATGGTGGGGTAAATCATGGAATCTCAATCTTGAACGGTATGCAGACTATAGCAATCGTATCGGCAGGGGACGTAGTTATGTCCGTCATGGTGCGGTGCTGGATCTTCAGATAAATTCAGGTAAGGTCGAATCCTTAGTTCAGGGGACGAGATCAAAACCCTATTCTGTAAGCGTTAAGATAAAGGCTGTTAATAAAAAAATCTGGAAAGAAATTAAGTCTGCCTGTGAAGGCAGATTAGATTCATTGCAGGAGCTATTGGCAGGGAAATTTCCAAAGGCATTAGGCGAAATATTCACGCTCCAGGGGAAAGGGTTGTTCCCATCGCCAAAAGAGATAGAATTTTCCTGCAGTTGTCCGGACTGGGCTTACATGTGCAAGCATGTAGCGGCCACGCTGTATGGGAT
>JBARSG010000720.1:0-11826 GCA_049644625.1 Desulfobacterales bacterium
GTATGGGTCTTCAGGCCTCGGAGGATATAGCAAAAGACACGACGATTTTAGCAGGACCGTACCATCCGGCTTTCGGACATATGGTTCATTCTGAAATCTTTATGGATATGGCCGTATCCATTATGGAAGCCAAGAACGGCTCATGTGACAGAATTACCATAAATGTTCATCCCCGAAGCATTTCAAAAATGAGGGGGTTAAAAAATAAGAACGTGGAAAGCCTGAAAAATAAATTTCAAATCAAATCCCTCGAGATTATCCCGGATTTTTCCCTTACCGAAGATAAACTGACGGTTTCATCATGAATCTGTATTACCCAAAACATCTTTGGGATGAAATGGGTAATCTTATTTGATGATCAATGGATAAGGTCAAGTATCTTCCTTGAGGTATATTCTCCGACATCCGCCAGCGCGTCTATGGGCAAAAACGATAGGGCATTATTAGAATATAGGCAAGTGACCGAAGCCGAAAAATCATCATCGGCTTCATAGAAAATATAGCAAAGGGCTATTTTGGGTAACGGGTAGACAATAAATGAAAAATCGCCTTCCACATTTACCGGGGCGTTATGTCCGCTAAGATTTGCCATAATTCGCTTTTTTGTTTTTTCGATTCTTTCAACGTGCGGCACTAGAATCTGCTGAGTATGGGTAACGAAAGCTCCGGCATAGGGCATACTGTTCGGAAAATCCTTAAAGGCTTTTAAGGGCTCCAGCATGCCTGGCTCAGTCCCGGCATGAAGCGCATACAGGGAAATCAGGATCCCGATCACCCCGGTCTGTTGGACTCGGCCCAGAAAGATTCCACCGGGTCGAAGCTCACAATTCTCACCAAAAGCATGAAATAAAAAGGAATCTCCATCCCGTTCAGCGGGTAATGCCCGTGCCAGATTTTCCGGAAAATTTCCATAAAGTCTTTTAAGATTACCCTGAACAATTTTAGCGTAATTGCTGCCTATAACTTTCATACTTAACAACTCCTTAACATCTCGATAAATTATGGCGCCTACCGGCGATAACCTCCTAAAGCCTGATGAATGCGACTTTTTACGAATTCATAAACACCTCATATTGTATTTAAAAAAGAGACACAAAAGAGAATTTATTTCTCTGGAACGCCTTCCTGTCAAGGATACCAAGAGTCCTTCTGAAAAGGTTGACAATAGATATCCATAGCACTATATTCCAATTTATTATTCGATTTAATTAAAAAAATCAAAGAAAGGAAATTCTGTTATGGCAAATGATATTATGGAAGTAGCTGACAACAGCTTTGATGCCGAGGTGTTGCAGTCTGAAAAACCGGTATTGGTTGATTTCTGGGCACCCTGGTGCGGTCCGTGCCGGGCAATAGAACCACTTGTTGAAGAGCTTGCCGAAACTTATGGCGACAAATTCAAATTTACAAGATGTAATGTTGATGAAAACCCGATTACCCCGTCCAAATACGGGATAAAATCTATTCCTACCCTTATTTTCTTTAAGCAAGGAAAAGTTCTCGATAAGATTGTCGGTATTGTTCCCAAATCAAAACTCGAAGAAATTATAACCAAGGGTTAACGGGAAAATATGCAATGAAAAGCGTCGATTATGAGCTTGTCATTATCGGCGGTGGTCCTGCAGGACTCACCGCCGGACTTTATGCGGCACGGGGAGGATTAAATGTAGTCCTGATCGAAAAGATTGTGCCCGGCGGGCAAATCATTATTACCGACTGGATCGAAAATTATCCCGGCTTTCCGGAAGGACTCAGCGGACCCGACTTGGTTCAGAAGATGACCGATCAGGTCAAACGATTTGACCTGCCCATCGAAAACAATGAGGTTGTTTCCGTAGATTTCTCTGAACCGGTTAAGAAAATCACCTTAAACGACAGAACTCTCACAACTCATGCAATAATTATTGCAACAGGTGCTTCTCCGAAAAAGCTGGGTGTTCCCGGAGAAGAAACTTTTTACGGCAAAGGCATCTCTTCATGCGCCACTTGTGACGGTCCGTTTTTCAAAGACAGTATTGTGGCTGCTGTGGGCGGTGGCGATACCGCTGTACAGGAAAGTTTATTTTTAACCAAATTTGCGAAAAAAGTATACCTTATTCATCGGAGAGATAAATTGCGCGCTGCGGCAATTCTTCAGAAACGTGCATTGGCCAATGAAAAAATAGAAATGATATGGGATTCTGTGTTGACCGATATTAGCGGTTTAACTCATGTTGAAAATATTACCGTGAAAAATGTCAAAACAGATGATAAAATACAGTTTTCTGTGGATGGGTGCTTTATATGGGTCGGCACAATTCCCAACACTCAATTCCTGAAAAATAGTGTAAAACTTGATGAATACGGTTTTATTGTTGCAGATTTAAATATGGAGACATCCGTACCTGGTGTATTTGCCGCAGGCGACGTCAGAAATACCCCGTTGCGCCAGGTTGTAACTGCAGTTGGCGACGGCGCTATCGCGGCTATTTCTGCAGAAAATTATATCGAAAACATAAAAAAATGAGAAATATCATAGCTTTAAGCCTCATTTCATTATTTTTGGTTTCGGGTTGTGCATGGTTCGAGACCAAAGAGGAAAAAACGGCACTGGAACTTGCAAGCGATGGAATGGATCTATTCAACCGTGGAAAATATCAAGAATCCATAGCATCCTTTGAGAAACTCAAAGACTGGTATCCTTTCAGCAAATATGTGCCTTTTGCGGAATTAAAAATAGCCGATGCCAATTATAATATTAAAGAGTATGAAGAAGCGGTCTCAGCATATGAAGAGTTTGAAAGTCTTCATCCCCGCAATGAAGCCATACCCTATGTTATATATAAAATCGGACTCTGTTATTTCCAGCAGATAGATACGATCGACAGGGATCAGGCCACGGCTAAAAAGGCCCTTAATACGTTCAATCGTCTTAAAAAACAGTTTCCGAAAGATTCATATACGATTAAAGCTGAAGAACATATCAAAAAATGTCTGAAAAGCCTCACCGGGCATGAACTTTATGTTGGACTTTTTTATTTAAAGAGCAAACATTACAAAGCCGCTTTACATCGGTTCAAGTCAATTCTGACCAATTACTCTGATGTGGGAGTCCACCGAAAGGCTTTGCAGCATATTGCCACCTGTGAGGCGTTATTAAAAAAACAGGAGCGGGATAAGGGTTCTCAATAGAAAATAAAAGAAATGCGGTCTTTAGGAAAAATACTTTACATCCTGTTTGTTAAGATGTATTTAGTCAAGTTTTTATAGATATAAGGAGAAATAATAATGGCCAAAATATGTGAAATATGCGGAAAAAAACCGCTTGTAGGAAATAATATTAGCCACGCACACAATGTGACAAAACGTCGCTTCAATCCAAACCTTCAGAGGGTACGGGCAGTGTATAGGGGCGGAGTCAAAAGGATGATGGTCTGCACCAATTGTATAAAATCAGGCCATATCGTTAAAGCGCCCTAGCCCGCACGAGCCGAAATCAAAACGTACGAATTTACAATTAAGGAACTACGCGTCTATTCTCTTTACTTCCTGAATGTATTTTATCTTTCTGATGGCCGATAGAACTCTTTTTAGATGTTCGGTATTTTTAACCGCCAGGGTAAAATAGATGTCAACGATTTTACTCTCCCGAGTTTCCGTATGTGCGCTGAGTATATTGGCACCATTTTTGCTGATATTGGAAGTAATATCAGCCAGTAATCCGACTCTGTCGTAAGATCGAATTCGAATCTTTACAGGATATGTATCTGCAATATCTATGTTCCATTCTACGTCTATTTGCCGTTCGGGGCTCATTTTAAGAGCGTTGATACAGCTGGTCCTGTGAACAGTAACTCCGTAACCCCTGGTAATATACCCTGTAATCGGATCTCCGGGAACCGGCTGACAGCACTTGCCGAATTTTATCAGGATGTCATCAACACCCTTTACAACGACACCTTCGCTCGGCTTTTTCTTCCGTACACGGCCTATGATTTTGTTAAATAGCGATTCGTGTTCTTTTTCCTCATCGGGTTTGGGGGTAATTTTTCGTACGATCTGCAAAGGGGTAATTTTACCATAACCGACACTTGCAATCAGATCATCGATATGCTTAAAGCCAAAATGCTCAACAACCTTATGCATTTCTTCTGATTTTAATAGCGCATTAAAATTAAGCCGGTATTTGCGAAAAGCCTTTTCGCACATCTCCCGGCCAAGGGAAATGCTCCGTTCTTTTTCCTGGATTTTGATCCACTGCCTTATTCTGGAACGGGCCTTTACCGTCTTGACAAAATTCAACCAGTCCTTGCTCGGATGGCCTTTCTTTGATGTAAAAATTTCAACAGTGTCCCCTGTTTTTAATTCATATTGAAGGGGGACAATACGGCCGTTTACCTTGGCTCCGGCGCATTGATTTCCGACTTCCGTATGAATTAAAAAGGCGAAATCGACAGGTGTGGCGCCTCTGGGCAAGGATTTTATTTCTCCTCGGGGAGTATAAACGTAAACATCATCGGGAAAGAGATCGATTCGAACATTTTCCAGAAATTCATCCGGATCTCTGAAATCTTTCTGGTGTTCCACAAGGTTTTGAATCCAGGAAAATGTTTTGTTCATCTTTTCATCAAAACGGCGACCTTCCTTGTAGCTCCAGTGAGCGGCAATGCCGGATTCGGCGACCTTATCCATTTCCCGGGTCCGTATCTGCATCTCTATACGTTCACCAAAAGGCCCAATAACTGTTGTGTGTAAGGATTGGTACATATTGGCTTTTGGAACGCCGATATAATCTTTGAACTTTTTGGCAACCGGTTTCCAGAGGGAATGTATCAAACCAAGAACTTCATAGCACTGAGATATTGTATCGAGGATTATCCTGAATGCAATAATATCGTACACTTCTTCAAATTCAAGGTTCTGGGAAACCATTTTTTTATAGATGCTGTAAAAATACTTATATCTTCCCAGAACTTCGCCTTTCAAATTGTGCTCATCCATTTTTTTCTTAATGAAGCTTTTAACGGTTTCGATATATTTTTCGCCTTCTTCCCTGTCTCGGTTGACATAACTTTCTATTTTAGAATATTCCTCGGGTTGAAGATACATAAACGAGGTGTCTTCCAGCTCCTTTTTTATCCAGTAAATACCAAGACGGGCTGCAATAGGAGCATAGATATCAATGGTTTCCTGCGCTATTTTTATCCTTTTTTTCTCCGGGTGAAACTCAAGTGTCCTCATATTGTGAAGCCGGTCCGCAAGCTTGATCAGTATGACCCGGATATCGTCCGCCATGGCAAGAATCATCTTTCTGATACTTTCGGCCTGGCGTGCCTGAGAACTGCTGCTAAAGGGAAGAGCACTCAACTTGGTTACCCCCGAGATGATATGTGTAATTTCCTCGCTGAACATAGCATTTATTTCTTCCGGGGTGGCGTGGGTATCTTCGATCACATCGTGCAACAGGCCGGAGGCAACGCTGATAACGTCGAGTTTCATGTCAGCCAGAATGCCGGCGACTTCCAGGGGGTGAGAAAGATAGGGTTCTCCGGACAGACGCACCTGACCATCGTGGACCCTGGCCGAGTAAATATAGGCACGGTCTATGATGTCCAGATCCGCATCCGGGAAATATTCGGTAATTTTATCGATTATGTCATTGATACGGATCATCGTATAGATTAATATGCCTTTGCAAATACAACCCGCCCGCTGCTCGGTCCGCCGCAATAAATACACTCACCTTTTTCCGATGGGCCGGACAGAGGGATGCATCTAATGGTCACACTGAGATCTTCTTTTATTTTCGATTCGCAATGATCTTCCCCGCACCAGTGTGACAATGCGAATCCCCCATGAATTTCAGGCTGTTCATGGTTTTCCGGGGTGAAAAATTCGTAAAATTCTTTTTTATCGTCCAGGGTTATGGAATGTGTTTTTCTAAACAACAGGGCACGCTCAAAAAGAGTTTGCTGTATTTCATCCAGGATACGTGTTATTTCCCCAACAAAACGATCCCTTTTAATCGATGTTCTTTCTCTGTGCCCCTTATCTCTCCTTCCAACATATACAGAGTTATCGGTGATGTCTCTGGGGCCGATTTCAACCCGCACCGGTATTCCCTTTTTAATCCATTCCCACCCTCTGGCGCCCCCGATCTCGCGATCGTCAATTTCCACTTCAAGACGGCGGTGATGGTAAATTTTGTCTCTCAGTTCCTTTGCCAGGCTTTCAACATACGCCATAACGGTCTTCCTGTCCTCAGGTTTTCGGATTATGGGCATCAGAACCACATGTGCTGACGCAACCCTGGGCGGAAGAATGATGCCATCATCATCCCCGTGGGTCATTATGAGCCCGCCGATAAGGCGAGTGGACGCTCCCCATGACGTGGTCCAGGCATATTCCTCTTTTTCTATGGAAGACTGGAACCGTATTTCAGAAGCCCGGGCAAAATTCTGCCCCAAAAAGTGTGAGGTGCCGGCTTGGAGACCTTTTCTGTCCTGCATCATTGCTTCAATGCACAAGGTATCTACGGCTCCGGGAAACCTTTCCGAGGCTGTCTTTCTACCCTTGATTACCGGCATGGCCAGGTATTCTTCGGCAAGCCTGGCATAAACATCGAGCATCATTTGAGTCCGTTCAACGGCTTCTTGTGCTGTGGCATGGACCGTGTGTCCTTCTTGCCACAGAAATTCACTGGTCCGTAAAAATACACGGGTTCGCATCTCCCATCGGACAACATTTGCCCACTGGTTTATAAGTAGCGGAAGATCGCGATAACTTGAAACCCACTTGGAAAATGAATCTCCAATTATGGTTTCAGATGTCGGTCTTACAATTAAAGGCTCATTGAGCATGCCTGCGGGTTCAAGACCGCCGTTAGCTCCTTTTTCAAGTCTGTGATGGGTAACAACCGCGCATTCCTTTGCAAAGCCTTCCACATGTTCAGCCTCTTTTTCAAGAAAAGAAAGCGGAATAAATAGAGGGAAATACGCATTTTTAACCCCTGTCTCCTTAAACATATCATCGAGTACGTGCATTATATTTTCCCAGAGTGCATAGCCCCAGGGTTTTATCACCATGCATCCTCTCACGGGCGATTGGTCTGCCATTTGAGACGCCTTGACCACCTGCTGGTACCATTCAGGATAATCTTCAGCTCGAGTAGGTGTTATCGCAGTTTTGTTTTGTTTTCCCATTCTGAATTCCTATAATTATTAAATTTTTCAACCTCAGCCAGTAAAACCTCGACAAGTTTCTCTTCAGGAAACTTTTTTATCACCTTTCCCTTCTTGAAAAGAATCCCCGTTCCGTCCCCGCCGGCAATACCGATATCCGCCTCCCTGGCTTCTCCCGGTCCGTTTACCACGCAGCCCATGATGGCAAGTTTAATCGGCAAGGGGTTTAATAGTAACGCCTTTTCAATACGTTCTACAATATTAAACAGATCGATTTTACAGCGTCCGCAGGTCGGGCATGATATAATGTCAGGCCCATGCCGTCGGATATCAAGTGCTTTCAGGATTTCATATCCAACCCTAACCTCTTCCACCGGATCTCGTGTTAAAGAGACACGGATGGTATCTCCGATACCTTCTGCTAGGAGCATCCCTATGCCGAGGGACGACTTGACGATCCCTGAATAAAGCCCTCCTGCCTCTGTTACCCCCACATGAAGCGGCAAATCTGTTTTTGAGGAAAGGAGTCTGTATGCATCTACGGTACGATGTACATCAGAGGCCTTAATCGAAATTTTTATATTGTGAAAATCGAAGGACTTCATTAACTCAATATGCCGCATGGCACTTTCAACCATGGCCTCTGCGCTTGCCCCATTATGTTTTTTCAGGATGTCTTTTTCAAGGGAGCCGGAATTCACCCCGATTCTAATGGGGATATTAAAAGTTTTTGCACAGTCAACAACCGCTTTTATTTTTTTATCACTACCGATATTACCGGGATTTAGTCTCAGCCCGTCAGCACCTGCCCTTACCGCTGCGATGGCCAGGCGATGGTCAAAATGTATGTCAGCGATAATCGGAATAGAAACTTTTTCCTTTATTAAAGAAATTGCCTCAGCCGCTTCCGGGTCAGGCACGGCTACTCTTACAATTTCACATCCGGCCGTTTCCAGGCGCTGAATTTGTGAAACAGTGGCCGGAACATCTTGAGTAAATGTATTTGTCATGGACTGGACCGCAACAGGCGCATCGCCGCCCACCGGTACATTTCCGACCTTAATTCGGCATGTATTTTTTCGTTTTATTAAAAAAGGCATAACCGTCTGTTATTAATATATAATAGTATCGAAATTCGTCTGGTTTGCTCGCAAAAGACGTTTTACGTGTTCATCAACTTATGCTTTTAAAAATTTTTACCAGTACAATAATTATCAGACAGAACTTTTAAGTTCAAGAAAAATACAGATTTTGTATTTGGCTTATAAAAAATATGGTAGTATAACTGAGCCATTTGTGAGGCAGAAACATTCGGCCTCAATAAATCGGTTTATATTTAGTCTGTTGTATAATTTCCGAGACATAAATTATAAAAGGAGCAATGTAATGGATCTGCAGAATGATAAAAGATTTGTGGAAAAACACGGGCCGGATGCAAAGCTGGATAGTGTAATTAAAAACGAAATTCTAAAAAGGACTCATAAAAATGAAGTTCCTTGCGCGGTTGCTTTTGAAATAGCAAAAGAGCTGCAGGTACCACCAGATGCAGTGGGTATGACCGCTGACCTGATTAATTATCGGTTGGTAAAATGCCAGCTGGGACTGTTTGGGTATCAACCCCAAAAAAAGATTGTGACGCCTCAACATACGGTAACCGAGGATTTAAAAAATGCAATTTCCGAAGCGCTGGTCCAGGGGAGACTTTCTTGCAAAAGCGCATGGGATATCGCAACCCGATTTAAAGTCCACAAAATGAAAGTCAGTGGTGCCTGCGAGGCCATGGGTGTCAAGATAAAACACTGCCAGCTAGGAGCTTTTTAATTGGATTCTCAAATAGTTAAAAATAAAACTCCTTTTATGACCCTGCCAATAGAGTTGCCCGAAGCTTTTATCCCTAGATCCATAAAACATCCATACGGTACTTAAAATGGTATTTTATTTAACAAACCGCAATATGTTCTAATTCTACAAAATTATATATAAATTATATATAAATTACTTGACACATGAAAATCACAAATTTATGATATGATTAAGAACTATTTCGCCAAAGAATATTCCTATAAAGAGGTTGAATTTTTTGGATTTTGTAAGCGCTCTGAAGTAAGAGCGGGCAAGATTTTACAGCAAAAAGCCAGTCAAAGGGAGCAAAGGGGAAAATGAAAGACGTTATATTGATATTTTTATTAGCTCTCCTCTTGGGGGCATGGCACAATCTTATTGTAAAACGTACAAAGGAAAAAAAGAGATTACAGAAAGAAACCAAAGAAATGCTTGAAGAGCGGATTAAGGATAGCGTCATACCTGTTCGGCGTGACGTGCAGAAGGCTTCGATAAAGAAAAAAACGGTTTATTTTTCAAAACAAATTACAGGATCAAGAAAAAGTATTTATCCATATCTTCGAAAAGATTTCAGAAGTGGTAAAGAAAGGCGCAAAAGTAGGCTTCCGGTCGGCATAACCTTTGAATTTGTCGACCGCAGGCGGGCCGATAGTGCTCCGTATACAGGACCTGATGGGCGAAGCGGTATAGACCGGAGAGGCAAGGTTTGGGATAGAAGAAAGCCTGTAGCATTCCAATATGGATAGATGAATAATATGCCTTTCTAAAAACTCGAAACAATCATGAACTCATAAAATCACCATGCAGGAAGAAACACCTCTTAATCACCCTTTTCTTTCAATAAAATTTAACTTGCTTGTATCATAATAAATAATTTTCGCGAAATAGTTTTTTTCGTGATGTTTTGAAATTATCTTGTTTTCAAACGCAAAATAATTTATAGGGCATTTGTAGAGGAAAAACTTTACGACTTGCCGTTTTTTACCGTATTTTACCAGTCAAAGAAGTTGACAAAAATATTGTAAGTCATCGAAACTTCTACATAGCACGACAAATGCCGGAGTGGTGAAACTGGTAGACGCACGGGACTCAAAATCCCGCGGGCTTTATGCCCATGAGAGTTCGATTCTCTCCTCCGGCACCAGCAAAATATGCAATGGCCACCCAAGTTATAGAGTTGGGGAGGCTCCGCGAGCTCACCTAAAAGGCTCGCTCGCCTCCCCAACATCCATCACTTGGAAAGGTACCAGGTATCGTCACCATAAGCAAAGGAGAAAAGATATTAAACAGAGATGTGGCGCTGGAAAAAACGGGTTAGGGGTTGAAATGACTTCACCTGCCCCAATACGCTGCCAAATGCAATATGAGGCTGATATTAAGGGGATCACAAAACCCGCCATTACTTTTCTCAAGGAGAATGGTCATACTTCCATTGTTAGTTTGGGGTGCGGGCAACAGGTCAACCGGATTGATAATCATCTACGCTTGATGGTCGGATTGAACCTAAACTACTATGTGGGTATTGACTGTAGTCCTTATATCGAAATGGTTTCAGAGAATCTGTTTATGGACCCGGATAACATGACGGCTCTTCTTGCCCAATATTATCGTGGTGGCCCCAGAAGGTTCTGGAAGGCGGTGAATCTCTTTCCCGGCATCTTTGTGGAAGAGTTCGCAGGGGTGCATTGCGCCATAGTGGTCTGTCAGCGGGTCTATCCCGATTTCTTCTGGGAGGACCTGATCCTATCCATGAGTCCAAAACTGGTGCTCCAGGAGGACCTACACGGCTGTGAGCGCCAGAAGCTCCGAGGAAAACATTATGTCCGGAACTGGTCAAAAATACGCCACTTTAATCTGAAACCTTTTCGCCCCTGGCCTATTTTCCCTGGTGAAAAGAATCTGATACTATGGCGCCGTCGAGATTTTGGGGAGGAACAAGAAGAAAGTGGCAAAATTAGATGGTTGGAACGCTTGTGCGAATCTTTCATCGGTTAAAAGAACCTACATTCCTTTACTCCAAAAATGCTTGATACCTGCCTTCAAGGTTCAGTATTTGAAGCCCGAAAAATGCATGATTGGGATTCCAAATCATTACCTCGAAGACTTAGATACCTGATATAATTCCACAAAGATCAACCCTTCAAAATTCCTGTGATATCATTTTTTAGGGGCAAATCCTTTTCGCAGGGTTTGCCTTTTTGATTTTTTGTGGATTTTCGGATATATGTCAGTAGAGGACGATGGTTATATGTTAACTTTCTCATCTTCTCAAAATAAATTCAGTGCAACCGGAGGCTAAGAAGAAGGAAAAGTTGACTTAAAAGCGAATAATTAATAATCAAGATGCAACCCCGGATGCTTCTCAAAGACTATTTAAATGAAAAGGGGACAGTCAAATGATCAAGGAGATTACCGCGCAAGAGCTTAACACAGAAAACTTTATTGTTGAGAAGGTCAAAGAAATCCAACAAGTTGTTGGGGACGGAATGGCGATCAATGCACTCTCGGGAGGCGTCGATTCGTCCACGGTTACGATGCTCGGCCATCGCGCCCTTGGGGACCGCCTTAAGACCGTGTTTATCGAAAACGGTCTTATGCGTGAGGGAGAGTCCGAAAAGGTTGTCGGTCTTTTTAAAAAGCTTGGGGTCACGGTTGACGTTGTCGATGCACAAAAAGAATTCTTTGCCGCACTCGAAGGAATCACGGATCCGGAAGAGAAGCGCGAAGCGATTACCCAGGCTTTTTATCGAGACGTATTCGGACGCCTCGTCAAGGAAAGTGGCGCAAAACACCTTCTCCAGGGAACCATATTGACCGATATCGA
>JBARSG010000721.1:0-3912 GCA_049644625.1 Desulfobacterales bacterium
AAGATACTTATAATACATGCTAAGGAGGAATTATTGATGACTACGCTGCGATGGGATCGTTCACCCGAGATGCAAATTGATACAAGCAAAAATTATATGGCGAAAATTGAGACCAACAGGGGCATTATTGAATTAGAACTTTTTCCTAACCATGCACCCAAAACGGTCAACAACTTCGTATTCTTGGCCAGAAAGGGGTTTTACGACGGGGTATTATTCCACCGGGTGATCAGCAATTTCATGATCCAGGGCGGAGATCCTACAGGCACCGGTGCAGGGGGTCCCGGCTACAGTTTTGAAGATGAAGTCGCGGATAATCCGCTGACCCACGAAACAGGCGTAATTTCCATGGCCAACGCCGGTCCAAACACCAACGGGAGTCAATTCTTTATCACGCATTCTCCACAGCCGCACTTGAAGGGGAAGCACACCGTATTCGGAAGGGTCGTTGGCAGCCAGGATGTGGTGGATTCAATTCGGCAGGGTGATAAAATGGAACGGGTAAAAATAAGCGAGGGTTAGCAGGCACAGAGGCCTTCTCGGTTTATACCCTCTCTGTGAAGGCCTCAAGCGCTTTTTGAAGCATCCGGCGTATAAAGACCTCTTTATCCTCCCGGGTGAGTTTGGTATAAACATGATAGTCAGGATTTGACGCCGCCAATTCCGGCGGTTTTTCTCTGCATTTTATCCTTATATTTTGAACATCCTGAACCAGTTCGATTAAACCGAATTTTTTTCCTTCAAAGGCTTTAATCCATTCCAATCGCCACATCATTTCAAAGCGTACCTGATCTGCCAAAAAGAGGTGGATATCAACAACCAACATTTTATTTTCGTTGCTTAAATAGTGAAAATTGGGCGCCGTTCCAAAATCAAGGACGCCCATAATTAATTCATAATACGCAAGGGAGCTCGGTTCACCCGGCTGTGCCAGGTAATACAGCACTTTGTCTGAAAGATCTGGAAGGCGAGTTTTCAAGCCATAAGTTTCTCCAAAGCGTTTTTGCCAGAGACCAAATATTCTTTTTTCCAGCGCAATAGTTCGATATGATTGAAGATTAATAATTTTTGTCATGGCAAACCGAGTGTCAGGCGTCGTCCGTTTTTTTACGAATTTTCTAAATGCAGATCTTTAAAATAGTTTGATTATAATTTCAATGGATTTTAGCTGATTTGAAATGGATTTGTTTTAATGAATTAAACGGTTACCCTTTGTATAATTTGCAAAAAATGATCCTTGTAATCGCATAAAAAAAAATACAAGAAGGCTTGACTCCATTAATCAATTGGTATATGGATTTTGCCCGATAACGGAAATACGGTCTATTTTGATACCGTGACTTAATTTTATTGTGAAAGGAGGCTTTTAAAATGGCTTTTATTCCGACTGTTGACGAAGAAAAATGTGAAGGTTGCGAAGAATGTGTAGATGTTTGTCCTGTTGAAGTGTTTGAGATGGAGGACGACAAAGCGGTTCCGGTAAATGCTGACGAGTGTTTGGGTTGTGAAAGCTGTATCGAAGTTTGCGAAGCTGGCGCAATTACAGTTGAGGAGATATAATCAAGTTTTAAATGCATGTTCCCTGGTCCTCTTTCTTCACAAGGACCGGGGAACGACGCCCGCCAAGTGATTTCCGCCACAGATTATTAATCCTTAAAAGAAAAAATTAAACAATGACCTGCTATTTGATTTTCATAACACCTCTGGGTCATATGGCGGTGATATACCGTGTAACGCCGTTTGCGGTCATTAAAATTTTACTCCCCAGCCAGGAAAAAGAGGGCCTTGTTAACGCCGTTGAAACTTTTGCCCGGCAGAACACCGGTTTTCATGACAACGCCTTTATGGTAAAAGAATCCATAATCGATTATTTCAAAGGAAAGCCCATACACCCCCCGTGGGGATGGTTGGAAACGGGCGGCCTAACAAAACTGCAGCAATCCGTTCTTGCAAGTACTGCCGGTATTCCATACGGTGAATTGAGATCGTATAAAGATATCGCAGTGGCCGTTGGCCGTCCCCGTGCCTATAGATTTGTGGGTACAACGTTAGCAAATAACCCTTTTCCTATCCTGATACCCTGCCACAGAGTGATTCGAAGCGACGGTTCCTTTGGCCGGTTTGGCGGAGGCTCAGACCTGAAAAAAAAATTGATTGAACGGGAAGCCGGTTAAAGGTTACAGCTTGCCGGGTTGTTCCGAAATTTAGGATATGGGCCCGGACAGTTTACGAGCTTCAAGATACTCGATTCTTTCGAGCAATGGGGGATGGGAATAGTTGAAACAGACATAAAGCGGATGAGGATTGAGGTTGGAAAGATTTTCTTTTGCCATTTTTTTCAGAGCTTTTGTGAGTGGTTTTGCGGTCTTTAAAATCCCAAGCGAGTAAAAATCCGCTTCTCTTTCAAATTTTCTGGAAATCGCCATCCCGATGGGAGATATAAAAAAGTTTACCGGTTCCCACAGGATGCCCACCAAAAACAGACCCACGTAGCACGGCATATTTGAAAAACCAAAACTATTGTACATAACCTCCCAGGTTAAAAGCTTTGATGCCAGGAAAAAAAGAAACAAGGATACAACGCTAACGACGATAAGTTGTTTTTTAATATGATTTTTTTTCAAATGTCCGATTTCATGGGCCAGAATCGCCAGAATTTCATCCTGACCGTGTGATCGGATCAGGGAGTCGAACAGCACAATCCGCTTGGCTTTCCCCACTCCTGAAAAATATGCATTGGTATGTCTGGTTCTCCGGGTTGCATCCATCTGGTATATTCCCTCAATGTCAAGACCTTCTTTTTTAGCCAGTTGTTCAATCCCGTCTTTAAGCTCGGAATCTTCAAGCGATGTGAACCTGTTAAAAAGCGGCGCAATGACCGTAGGATAGAGTATGGTCATAATCAACTGGAATAACAAGAAAATAACCCAGGCCCAGACCCACCAGCTCTTCCCGGCGTATGTTACCATCAAAAGAAGTGCAGAAACAAGAAACGTCCCCAAGATGATCAAAACCAGCATGGATTTTACCAGATCAGAAATCCAGATTTTCAGGGTTTTTGTGTTAAAACCGTATCTGTCCTCGAGGACGAAACTGTGATAATAATCGAAAGGAAGGCCCATCAATATCTCTACCAGGCCTATCACTGCAAAAAAGATAAGGCCGGCTATCAAAAAATTCATCCGGGCAAGAGATTCGGCCAACCATGGAAGGAAGCCTGAAAGGAGGATATAAAGAAAAACAATTTTACTGATGCTGGTTTGAAATAGTTTAAAACGGATGTTGTCCTCGGTGTACCGGCTGATCTTTTGCAATTCTTTCTCATCAATCATCCCCTCAAAAGCCACAGGCGCCTTTTGCCCATATTTTTTGAGATAATTGACATTTATTCGCTCAATGGCAATATATAGTGCAAAGCTGGCCAGATAGATACAAATATAGGCTATTAAATAAATGTTGAATGAAATCATACGGTTTTATAAATAAAAAGTGTAACCGTTAACGGATTTTTTAAAATCACAAATTCCAAGTACCAAATTCCAAATACCAACGACCTAAACTATTTCGGTTTTTCCAGTATTGTTGAAAATATCTTTTTCAATTCGTTTGCCTTTCTTCAAGATCATAAGGTTTGGGATTTTGAATTTCAATATCTAATTTGTAAATCGGATATTGGGTAACATTTTAACTTGGCAACATACCGGCTAACATACATCTTGCACGGCAAAACAAACTGTGATAGCTCTATTTTTCATGAAACAATATGTTATTGATGAGCTTAGGCCCAAAGATTACGAAATGATCAAGGCATTCATGGATGAGAACTTTGGTTCCTCAAACGTGGATGGCGTTTACTGGATTCAGCTCGACCAAAACATTCTCACTCAAGTTCAAAAAGAGCATACAGAATGT
>JBARSG010000722.1:0-2189 GCA_049644625.1 Desulfobacterales bacterium
TTTTAATCAAATAATAAAACACTTCGGCATTTAAAATGGTTATGGTTTGAATTGAAACATGGAAAGTTTAACGACTCTTCTTGAATCTGTCAGTGGACTCCTTAAAAACAAAGAGGAAGACAATATAGCTCTTTCTCTTATGATCCATAACGCTAAAAGCAATCCCGAAAAGGCTAATCCCTCTCTGTTAACACTTTTGGAGGAGATAAAAAAGTATCCTGAGCTATCAATATTCGACGGCCAAATGCACGTGCTTGGTAATAGTGCTGTTCGTGTCGATTATGGTTTTTTAGTTCAGTGGCTTATAAAACGGACCTCTTCGGTCGGTGCAAAAATAGCAATTCAGAATCTCAAAAAATATATATCGACAAGCAAATTACCTTTCTTAGAGATAACTGCTATTGCAGGGTTTAATACCAACAAAGCCTGTATTCTCGGAAATGGAATAAAATTGATGCCATGGGATGAGTTGCCCATTTCTTATGAAAAGGATCTAATTCATGAAAAATTTATTAGTGGTGCACCATTTCATTATCCAAATTCTATACTTTTAAGAGAAAAAACGATTAAACGTGTCCTCGTCCATCAAGATGAAACAGATGCGCATTTTGAGAAGGACCTTTTTTCAGAACTCCATGATGCCTTGTTGTGCATAAGCATTGTTGGACCTGTTTCACCGTATGCTATAGCCTCGTGGTTACAGCCGCCGGATTGGGTAGTAAAAATTGGATCTGGATACAGTTTGCCATTCATTGAGGGCCGATCAACTCATAGAGAATGGCCTGAAGATGGCTGTGAACAAGCTACAGAACTCCATGAAGCTTTTCTTAGTTTGAGTAAAAGCAAAAAAACAATTTTAAGACTTTCAATGGGCCGTCTGAATTCGGCTATGAGAAGGTATTCTCCAGTTGATGCAGCTATTGACTTGGGCATTGCATTAGAGTCAATATTTCTTAGCGATTTAAATGGTGATAGAGGAGAACTTACTTTTAAGCTCAAACTTCGTGCATCAAAATTTTTGGGCCGCTCATTAGACGAAAAAAAAGAGCTTTTTAAAATATTTGGCGACTTGTATGTAGCACGATCAAAAGCAGTTCATACAGGAAAGCTCCCTGATAAAATTCGAAATGAGCCTATCAATTCTTTGCTAAATATTGGTTTTAATCATACAGCAAGAGCAATAAGGCTTATAATTTTGAACGGTCAACCTGACTGGACAAATATTACATTGAATTAATTTTGAAAAAAATACCATAACCAGCGCCTGGACGCAGGCGGGCTAAAAATCACGCCCGCTGGTCAGGCGCGGCGTTTGGCCTACGGGAAAATTAGTGATACTCCTGTAGAAATAGACCATCGCAAATACAGCAAGAGGTGATAGTGAAAAGATCGAATTTTGATTCAGAGAGACTTCAATCCGCCGAAAAGTTGGAAGCAAATGAAAATTTCACCCCATGTCCGGTTAAAAAAGGCGACGAACTGTTTCCAAATGGCATTTTCGTATTTAATATCACAAAAATGCTCGAGCATATTAAAAAGAATTCTGATGAAATCGATCTTGTAGAAGTAACTATAGCTGATTTTCCAAAATCTTTTTCATCTGCCGACGAATCACATGTGGATTCGGTGGATGTTTCTCGTCCAGTATTATTAGCTGAAATTTCTCCTGGGCATTATAATTTGATTGATGGCAATCACAGAATGGAAAAAGCTCGCAGAATGGGAATAAGCCGCATACTTGCATATAGACTGAATGTAAAACAGCACATAAAATTTTTGACTGAGAGAAAGGCATATTTATCATACGTCGAATACTGGAACGGGAAATTGAAATAATTGTATGGCCTAAAAGGCCGAACAATCGCATGCACTCGGACGTTAGAAAGCGCCGCTCGTTCCTCGCTCTGCTTTCTAACGCCGGTGATGCGAGGTTATTCGATGTCAGCCCAAAAAATAAGGTGAAAGAAAATGCATACTGAAGAACTAGTAAAGAAATCGAGATTGGGAGATGTGCTGTCTAAAAAAGAACTTGTTTATCTGCTTAGTCTGGCGCCAGACTCTGCTAAAACATACATGGTCATGGCTGAAGCAACCCGTCTTTCGAAAGAGCTTTCAGGCGGCAAGGCTGAAGTGCATGCACAGTTTGCGATCAACCTCGCACCATGTCCTTGCGATTGTCTCTTCTGCTC
>JBARSG010000723.1:0-3591 GCA_049644625.1 Desulfobacterales bacterium
AACAAATTTAAAGGGAATTAGAAGAATTAGATGGATTTTTTAATTTTTATTAGGAATAAGATAATAAGAACTATAGGAAATGAAGTAAATTCTCACAACATAATTAAACTGACAACATAACTTGCCAGTACATGTATTTTTATGTAATGTCAATAGGTTGTGATACTATTTAGATATCGATCGCTCTTGTTAAAAATTATTGCTTAGTTCAGATTTGCCCCTGACTCTACATCTTGTGTTTGTCACTTTTTCCTAATTCCGGTTTTCCGGTCAAGGTTTCGTGCCTGAAGCATCATCTCATATCAGATTAATTTTATACATGATTTCATTTGTGAAGTATCAGCTTATATCAGATTAATTTTATTTATGATTTCTAATAAGTGTTTTATCCATTGTCCCGTAATAGATATGCCAGAGATTATAATTTTTTGAGTCTGTTAGCAAGAGGATTTATAATTGAAGTTTATAGGTACGGGATAATTAATAATATTGGTTTATCTATGTAACAGACACAACCTGCTTCCAAGGCCTTACGTCTCATATCCCACAGGCATGATGAGCAAGGGTTCATGGGATCTGGTGATATTCATGACCCGGATCACGTCTTTGTCATGGAAGGCGCCCACGATCCCGGCTCTCAGACCGAGGGCCTCTGACTGGAGAAAGATATTTTGTCCCACATGGCCAGCCTCTATCATGGCATACCTCACACCCCTGGTACCGTACTTGCTCATGATTCGGCTATATTCTGAAGTGATCACCATGTTCAGAGGAGCTCTGGCCATCCACATCTGTGAGAGCGCTGCCCTGGCCAAATCATTTCTTAGGTCCCCTTCTGTAATCATCGATGCGGCATGTTTATGAGGATCATAATGATAGATACCCGCCTTTAGCCCTTTCACGCCATTATCACCCACAACTGCATAAATATCCATGGGGTATAAGGCCCCACCAGACGGGGCCGACCGCTTGCAAGCCCTATCGTCGGTGATACCCTGTGCAGCCCAGAGAATCTGTGAGAGCTGTTCCAGGGTTAAAAGCTCTGATCGATATGATCGAATGGTTCTTCGATGTTTAATGGCCTGTTCAACAGAAACCTCTCCTTCCAATCTGGGTTTGGGTAGGTTCATATAGTCCTCCTTCCCAGCCTTACCAATCATCTTTTTGGCCATGGCCTTTCTGATAGGGAGAAAGGGCATAAGAGAAATTGCCATCAGATAATTGGTAATCTTTTTTAAGATCTCTCTTCTTGTGAAATTCCCCAGCATATTGTGCCTTAATGATAATGATAAGAATTCCCTTTTTGAAACCGGTGAATCGAAAATTGCTGATTGTATATGGGAACTCAAAAAAACTGCAACATATGGCAACGGTTTGTACAGCCTTGATGCTTATTACTATGCCTCAACCGCAAATGCCAATTTAATAATTTTATTGCAGATTTATAACCGAAATCATAAAAAATACAGATAGTAATGAATTCGATATAAATTGTATGTTTTTTTACCTAAACCGTATTTTTTGGATCGACCTTTTTAGCAAAAAACACAAAAGGAATTGCAAAAGGGCCGAAGACAAAACCCATTATTGTCCAAAAGGTTTTATTTGAACCTCTTTTGGCTGCAATCAAATATAATAACCCTGCGAAACAGATAGAAATTACTAATAGAACAAAGTACCCCATAGCCAAACCTTTCCATATTCGGGGAACAATCCGATTATTTATGCCTTCTGGTAATATATCATCTGAATTAGCTACTATGTCATGAAAGAATCCCTGTACCATATTCCTGCAGGGATGTACTTGGAGAACGGAACGCTTCTTCGGGTAGATTTCACTTCATATGAATCCGTTAAATCAGCCCGCGATATGCAATACACTTGATCTCAACTTTGGCATCCTTGGGCAGGGCACTTACTTCCACCACGGCCCTGGCCGGTCGATGTTCTGAAAAATATTCGGTGTAAATTTCATTAAACTCGGCAAAATCCCCCATATCAGTGACAAAAACATCGACCGCCGTCACACAGTCAAGATCGCATCCTGCGGCCAGCACGATCTGCCGTAGGTTCTCCAGGGCCTGGCGTGCCTGGGGCGCAAAACCATGACTTACCAGTTCCCCGGTTTGGGGGTGCATTCCGAGCTGCCCGCTCACAAAAAGCCAGGAGCCGACCGATATGCCCTGGGAATACGGACCGATGGCAGACGGTGCTTGATCTGTTTGAATCACGTTACACTCCATGATAATCTCCTTCTATCGAAATTTATTGCCTGACTTTTGCAAGTATTACCAGTCATAGAGAATTTCCCAGTAATCCTGAAAGGATTGATCTTTCTGGGTGTAATGATAGCACAGGGTCCTGCCTTTGCCCGCCCCCTTACTTTTACTTTCACTCCAATACCGCAAGTAAATTGCCGGTGTTAAATGCGAATCCCCCTTGGAATCGCCTGCTGCCGCAGGTTCCTCCAGCCATATCTCCTTTTGCTCGATCACCTTCCATATATTGCCGGAGACCTTGCTCCTAACTCTTTCGCCCACATGAGGAAGCCCCAGCTTATCCCGCAATTCTTTGAATCTGTACATCGAAAGTTCACCGTAATCTAAAATTCTTTCACCAAAAATCATAATGCCAATGGCTCCAATGGGCGCCGTCAGGAGAATGGATAAAACCGCAACCGCCAGAATAACCTCTCCTGAAGCCACACCGGCAGCAAGGGGAATCGCCCCAATGGCAGCCTGGACAGTTGCTTTGGGAATATAAGCCACCACGCAAAAAAGTTTCTCTTTCCAATCAAAAGGTGTTCCAATGAGCGACAAATACGTTCCGACACTTCTAAAAATAAGACCGATAAAAATTACCAACGCTCCGGCCAGGCCTGCTTTCCAGGCCACATGAATGTTCACTTGAGCCCCTACCAGAACAAAGAGCAAAAGCTCTGCAAATATCCATAGTTTCTTTAGTTTTTGAGAAATAATATGTGCGATGGGCTCGGATTTTTCCAAAATAATGAAACCGATGGCCATGACGCCCAAAAGGCTGGCCACGGGCACATGTTCTTCGCAAACCGCTTCCAGCCAGGTAAGAACTATGGCAACACCCATAACCAGCATGGTCCGTTTTGGAGGACTCCAGTCATATTTCGTAAAAAGGCGATATAAAAAATATCCGGGAATGATTCCAACGACAATTCCAAGAACGATCGAGATGGGGATTGCACCCAGCTGAATAAAAATATTGGCCTGCTCTCCACCATACATGCCTAAAAACACTGTGAACAGAACAATAACAAAAACATCATCCAACGAGGAAGCCCCGAGGATCATCGTAGGAATCGCCTTTTTGGCCCCCCGCCCTCGATCCATAAAGTCGATCATAAGGGGCACAACAACGGCCGGAGAGACTGCACCCAATATACTGCCAAGGATGGCAGCCTCAAGATAGGTGATGTGGAGCAGCTTGGGCGCCACAAGCATAACTCCGCCGATTTCAAAAACAGCCGGTAACGCGCTCATAATTACCGTCGCACGTCCCACCCGTTTCAAAGCATCACGGCGGAGTTCAAATCCGGCCCTAAGCAGAATCACAATC
>JBARSG010000724.1:0-4587 GCA_049644625.1 Desulfobacterales bacterium
GTGACCGTAAAACGCTGTACCAAGAAGTGGCCAAAGCCCTGAAAATAGATCCCGGTCAGATCGACCGAATCGCAGGAATTTTTGCCAAAGAGTGGCAGAAGCCGGTGCGGTAGGGTCCAAAATAGGATGTTCAGGCGGACGGGTCGAGATATCTGACACCGTCCGCCTTCCCCATTTTCCCACCGGGTTAAGACGACGATTTGCTATAGCCACGTATCTTCAGGATATCAACTTCATCGTGCCGTAAAACATGCCGATCAAGTAAATGATCAGGACAATGTGATGTTCTCTGGCAAGACTCGGCAAATGATGATCGCCCTTGGTGTTTATCACGGTTTCGGCAGTGTAAATGTAAAGGTAGAACCGATACCGACCTTACTCTCCACCCATATGCGGCCGCCATGCAACTCGACGATTCGTTTGACGATGGCAAGACCCAGACCGGTACTTTTCTCACCTGCTGTTGGTCGAACGCTGGTTTTGCCAAATTCCGCAAATAGGTTGTCAACCTCTTGGGCCGGAATCCCTTGTCCCTGGTCCTGGACGGAAATTGCGACATCTTGATCCAGAACTCGTGCTCGCAGTGTGATGGTAGTATTGGGATAGGAAAATTTAATTGCATTGGTTATAAGGTTATTCATTACCTGATCTATCCGATGGGGGTCCATGACAATAACCGGAAGCTCCGGTTCAAGATCCAAAGCCAGTTCAATGGACTTGGCCCTTGATAGAACCAGGTTATCTTCATAGCATTCTTTCAGATACTTTGTCAGGTCTGTCGGATGCATAATCAGTTCTAAGCGACCGGCTTCAATGGCATTCACGTCTAGAAGTTCGTTAACCAAATTAAGCATTTTCTCGCTAACCGAATGCATTTTGTTCAAAATATTGTCTTGCGATTCCGTTAGCTTGCCGGGATGACTTTCTAAAAGATACTCGACATAGTTCATGATGATAGCGATCGGACTTCTCAGGTCATGCGCCGCAATCCCCAGGAATCTGTTTTTCATCTGGTTGAGTTCGAATAACTGCTCATAAAGCCTGCTCTTTTCCACGATCATCGACAGCTGGCCTGCAATCTGGAGAAAAAGTTCTACATGGGAATTCTGGTAGGTGTTCAATTGCATACTGTTGAAAAATATGAATCCAATCGGATGATGTATGCCAACCAGAGGGAACGTTAAGCTGGAGCGCATTCCTTCTTCAACAATAAGCCTCGTTGATTCGGATTCCGGATGCGCTTGCAGATATGCTGCCAAATCATTAATGATTCGCGGCTGACCCGTTTCGACAATACGTTGCAAATTGCTTCCTTCCATGCGTGCTGTGTAGCCGGGCGTGATATTCACTGTGGCTGTGTTGGATCGTACCCATTGCGTCCGAACGACCCGTCCATTTTCTTCGAGCAGTGAAAATCCAATTCGATCGTAGGGTATTAGTGATTTAAACGATTCAAAGATCTGATTCAAAATTTCGTCTAAAGTCAGTCCGGCATTTATTTGAGCGGTGATTTTGCATAACATGTGAAACTGATCAAATTGTTTTTTCAGCGCATGTCCTAATTCAAGCAAGGTCTGGCCGAGTTGGCCGATTTCATCCTCCGGACCGGCCGGAATCTCAAAATCAAACATCCCTTTTTTCATGGCAGCGGCAATATCTCGGTATTTGACAATCCGGGGGTCAATCATGACAAAAATCTCCGTTTGCAGTTATTTTTATGTGTTTGATTTTATGAGAAAGTTATATTTTTATGATTCAAAAATCCTTTACCCTTTAAATGGAAGCTTGTTAAAGGGAAATGCAAATGAGACGAAAAAAGCAAAACAGCTATCACGCTTTACGAATGGAACCATCTTGTTCAGTAAAAATTTACATCCAGACCAGTAATCGTGAAACTTATCGTTATCTGTTGTCAATATCTTTTTAAATAAATTGAGAAAAATGTTTAATCGAGATATTTGTAATAATTTGATTTAAAAGACATGTATTTTGTGAATCAAGTTTGAAGCAAAAAAACTTATTTATGCGAGTTTCGAGCCCTTAAATTTCAGCAACACCGTTACAGTGCACCAGGCCGTTAAAAATATTTTAAGGCAAAATTCAGCGCTTTTGTGCAAAGTATGCTTGACGGATAATTAAAAGGTGTCATATTCATAGTTGTTGTTTTTGGGGATAATTGTTGAATAGAATAAAACATGTTGGATCTATGATCGATTCATTTTTCAATTTTAAAACGTTGAGTGTCAAAAATGATGATACATTTTAAGCTTAAAAAAAGTTTATGTTTATATGCCATGATCGTTTTGTTCGGTCTGATTTCGATGTCTTGGGCCGCGGTACCCAACGTGCTGGAAAACAAACAAAGCCTCCCGGCGGTGAACCATCAGAAGCCATTGCCTGAGATTGATCCTGTCGACATCGAGTTGAAAATCAAAGAGATCAAAAAAAGGTTGGCGGAAGCCGAAGCAGCGGAAAATGAACAAACAGCGCACCAATTGGGAATACTGTTTCCCCAACTCCAGGAGCGAACGGCAAAGCTTCGGGAATTAGACAGCGTCTACCAACGACTCTTAACAGCCTTGAAGAAAAAGAAAATCTTGGGAAAAGAAGAAACCCTTTTGCAAGAAAAAAAGCAGACTCAGCAGCAGATAACACTTTCGAAAACTCCGCCGTATTCCCTGAGTTTTTATGACACGATTCTCGATAAGTTGATTACCGACGACCATAAGAAGGAGACAACCATTTTGGGGATCAGCCTGGCCGAGAAGGCTTTGGAGGACGCCAGATCGAAGCTGGATGAAAGTCGGCAGGATTTACGAAAATACAAAGAAGAACTGGAGGCAATAGAACCCGGGAAGGTGACTGGAAAACTTAAGTGGGAACTAGAGCAAACCCGATTGAAACTGGAGATTTCCCAGGCGATTTTTGATTTGCAAAGGACAACAAAGCAAAATCTTTCCATCGAATTTCAACTTGCCAAACAAAATTCGGGTGTTACGCAACAGAACCTCGTTTGGGTCAGCAAAAACTTGCATTTTGACAACGCCGACCTGGAAAAGCAGATCGAAGCCATCAATTGGAACAGGGATGAACTTCAAAAGCGACTGAAGGATCAGCTCCGTGGACAGATGAAGGTGGAAACCGCCTGGCTTCAGGCCCAGGAAAGACTCGCGAATGCCAAGGAAACGGCAGACATAGCATTGGCCAAGGCCAGATTAGAGGCCGCCGATGCCGATCGGGAAGCCTCCCAGCGGCTTCTGGAACAAACAGAGGATATGTTGAACCTGTTAAATCAGCAGGAACAGGTGTGGAAAAATCGTTACGCCCTTGTCAAGGGTGGGTTAGATTATGAAAAAATAGACAACTGGAAAAAAGAGATTGAAGCCGGCAACGTGAAAATCGAACGAACCTTGCGGTTACAGGAAAGCTATCAAAACAGTCTTCAGCCCCAAATTACATCCCTGGAAAAACAATTATCGAATCAGGGGTATTCGAAAGTTTTACGACGCGAGCTGGAAAATCGATTGAGTGCGCTAAGGACATTGGCAAGGGGCGGTCTCGAATATTTGTCGATGCTGCAAGCAACCTTACGGTTGAACCAACGGCTTCTGGATGAGATTACCAATGAACGCGAACACGTTAATTTGTGGAAAAAACTAACCACAGTGTTCGGCAAGGTAAAGAACATCTGGGACCTGGAATTGTGGGTTATTGACGAACACGGTGTGACGGTAAAGAAACTGGCCATGGCCCTGATCATCCTGATTATCGGGTTTATATTTGTCAAAAGAATCATCCTTTTTTGGATTCGAGGTCTTTTGGCGCGTATCCACATGAAAGAGACCACGACTGCGGCCATTGAGAAGATTATCAATTATTTTATCGTATTTTTTATTGTTCTCTTTGCGTTGCGCGTGGTCAACATCCCCTTGACGTTGTTTACATTCTTAGGCGGTGCCGTTGCCATCGGCGTCGGTTTCGGGGCCCAGAACCTGATCAATAATTTCATCAGCGGTTTCATCATTATGGCGGAGCAACCGATAAAGATCGGAGACCTGATTGAAATCGAAGGGACCTTCGCAATGGTGGAGGAGATCGGCGCGCGCTGTACGCGAATTCGCACCGGCGGAAATGTCCAAATTTTGGTGCCCAACAGCAGTTTTCTCGAGAAAAATATCATTAACTGGACCCTATCAGACAAAGAGGTCAGGGCGCAGGTGACGGTAGGGGTTATTTACGGGTCTCCGGTTCGTGAAGTAGAGCGCATTATGCTTCAGGTCGCCGAAGAAAATAAAAGGGTAAAGAAGTCCCCCAAACCTTTTGTACTCTTTAACGATTTTGGGGACAATGCCCTGATCTTTGATCTTTACTTCTGGATCAGCATGAACCGTATCATGGATCGGCGAATCATTGAAAGCGATATCCGTTTCCGTATCGACGAACTGTTCCGAGAGGCGGGGATCGTTATTGCATTTCCCCAGAGGGATGTTCACCTGGACACTCAAAAGCCCCTGGAGTTTCGTCTTGTAAAAGACGAAGATGTATCGGGGATCATCGAAAAAGATTAGACTCTGGCAAGTTATCGGG
>JBARSG010000725.1:0-7730 GCA_049644625.1 Desulfobacterales bacterium
CGACCTCGTTTGTCAAACAACTACCCTTCCTCAGGGCAAACACATTTGAATCCCAATGTGAAGAGAACGCTCCACGACAGCGTATATCTCTTTCCAACCGACTGAAACGCGTGCTAAAGCCCTTCAAACAGTCAGTCGGTTTCCAAAAGAAACACGCCATCGCAACGCTGCATCGAAATCAAATGCGTTTACCCTGGGTCAGAAGCCGTCTCTCTCTTCAATAGCTACCCAAAATCTTCAGATAATCTGTTTTTTCTTCAAGTAAATCGAATATCGGTTTGAATATTTCCGATTCAGCATCAGCCTCAATGTCCACATAAAACATATATTCCCACGGTTTTCCATGGATGGGCCGCGATTCGAGCTTTACCAGGTTGACGCCGTTTTCGGCGAATATTTTCAAAACTTCATAAAGGGCGCCCGGCTGATTCCCGGTTGAAAAAATGAGAGACGATTTGTGCCGCGGCCCTTTTTCGAGTTGATCGGTACCTATAACAACAAAACGAGTGTAATTTCTCGGATTTGTCTCAATTCCTTCCTCGATGACCGCCATTCCGTGCATTTCGGCAGCCTCCTTGCTTGCGATAGCTGCGTCGGCAGGATTGGCCGTTTGGCTGATCTTCTTAACAGCTCCGGCAGTGTCCTTGACAGGAACCAGTTCCCAGTTTTCATGACGATCGAGAAACTGGCGGCACTGCTGAAAAACCATAGGAAGAGAAAAGACCCGTCTGATGGTGTCAGCGCCGGCTTCAGGATGGCCGATCAGGTAGTGTATAATGCGCAGCGTGATTTCGCCCACAATTTTCAAATCATATTCCAGTAGAAGATCGTAGTTCTCATGTATGCTGCCCGTGAGGGAATTCTCCAAAGGCACCACACCGAAATCGACTTCCCCATTCTTTACCGCCTCGAAAATCGCCTTGAATGAAGGTGCGGGCACGGCTGGAACCTGGGTCCCAAAATACTGTGTACAGGCCTTATGACTGAAAGTGCCCATTTCACCCAAGAAAGCAGCCCTCTGTATTCCTGTCCCGTTGGTTTTACTTAAGTGGTCAACGGCTTTAGCCTTATCCAGATAGTCAAAATCGAGCTGTTTGCCGACAACCGGTGCGATCACATAAATGTCGCGCGTCAGTTGTGCGAACTGTTTTGGGTAAAGACTCTGGGGGCCGTCGGAAAGCGCCCGGTCCGGGTCATGATGCACCTCTATCATCAATCCGTCTGCACCTGCAGCAATTGCGGCCCGTGACATGGGACTGACTTTTTCACGGATACCGGTTGCGTGGCTGGGATCGATGATCACCGGCAAATGAGTCAGTGTCTTGAGCACAGGAATTGCAGAAAGATCGAGAGTGTTACGGGTATAGGGTTCAAAGGTGCGAATGCCGCGTTCACATAAAATAACGTTTTCATTTCCCTCCGAAAGGATATATTCGGCGGACATCAGCCATTCCTCAATGGTGGATGAAAGTCCTCTCTTTAGAACCACGGGTTTTCCGATACGGCCCACGCACTTTAACAGTTCAAAATTCTGCATGTTGCGTGCCCCGACCTGCACGACATCTACATACTTCATCATCATGTCCGCCTGTGCGATCGACGTTATTTCGGTTACAACACCAAGACCGGTAACTTCCCGGACTTCGGCTAAAATCTTGAGCCCTTCTTCCCCCAACCCCTGGAAAGAATAAGGGGAAGTTCTGGGTTTGAAGGCGCCGCCGCGAAACAGGACCGCCCCGTATCTTTTTACCTCCCTGGCAATGGTCAGGGCCTGGTCCCTGCTCTCAACCGCACAAGGCCCGGCGATAATCGTAATGCGTTCTCCACCCACAACCACATTCCCCACCTGAACAAGAGTATCTTCGGTATGTAACTGCCTGCTTACCAGTTTAAATGATGTTGAAATAGGTATCACGCTGGCTACGCCGGGAAGCTGTTCGAAAAAATCGGTCTTTTTGCCTCCCTTGCCGACCGCTCCCAGTATGTTCTGTCCGGCTTCAGACATTTCACGAACAATATAGCCCTCGCTGAACAGTATGCTCCGGATATTGCTTTTTTGATCCTGCGTAATCCCCTTTTCCAGTACCAAAATCATGGTAACCCTCCTTTTATTTAAATGAATCCCAAAAAAAAAGCCCCGAGATTCTATTTCCCGGGGCTTTAAAAAAATAAACCCCGGACAGACCGGCTCTGGTCCATCCGGGGCGTTGTAACTTTAGGCGTTACGCAACCGGACGGACGCTCCTAAAACTAAAAAAGAAACGTCCAAAATCATATTTAAAACTGTTGCGATAACGTTGTGACATCAATTGTATTCCTAATAATCGGTATTTTTATAGTTTATTACTCAACTATTTTACGCCTGTCAAGAACTGTTTTTAAAATTAACACTCGAACTTTAAATCTTGAACCTCTGAACCCTGAACGCAGCACCCTAACTAAGGTTTTTGCATATTAAATAAGGGTAACATTGATTTACTGTTGCGGTTTTTACATGTTTTTGCCAAAATAACTATAGGAAAATACTAAAAAAGAGAGGGCATATAATGAAAACCCTTGAAATTCATGGCAGCACAGGAGATTCAACGATACGAGTCGGCGAAAAATTGCAGAATTTGGGTAAATACATCCCTGCAGAAAATGTTGTTATTATCACCGATGTTAATGTAAAACGTTTTTATCAAAATAATTTTCCGCCCCATCCCGTCATAACCATCCAAACCGGTGAGAAGATAAAAAACCTCGATACGGTCCGCAATATTTACGGGAAACTTGTAGAATTCGGGGTTGATCGTTCAACCGTTATCATCGGAATAGGCGGAGGCATTGTCTGTGATATTACCGGTTTTGTAGCATCAACCTTTCTGCGCGGCGTGAAATTCGGTTTTGTTTCCACAACCCTGCTTTCACAGGTTGATGCCAGTGTGGGTGGAAAAAACGGTGTAAATTTTCAAGGGTACAAAAATATGATCGGGGTTTTCAGCCAGCCCGAATTTGTTATCTGCGATCTTAATCTTCTAAGCACCCTGCCTGAAAAAGAGGTTTTATGCGGACTGGCGGAGATTGTCAAACATGCGGCCATAGGAGACGGGGATCTGTTTGAGTACCTTGAAGAACATTATCAAAAAGCGTTAGCGCTTGATTCCGCAGTCATAGAAAGACTTGTTTATGATTCTGTTGTAATCAAGTCAGCCATTGTAAACAGGGATGAAAAAGAAAAAGGAGAGCGCCGCAAGCTCAATTTCGGGCATACATTTGGACATGCTATTGAAAAAACAACCGGTGTCCGCCACGGGGAGGCGGTCAGTGCCGGTATGGTTATGGCTTCGGAGCTTTCCGTTAAAAAAGGACATCTGCAGGCCAAAAATGCCCAAAGGATCAAAAGTTTGCTTGGGGATCTAAAACTTCCCACCCATCTTCCGGCAGACAGAAAAACAGTGTTTGATGCTTTGCAAAAGGATAAAAAGCGCAAAGGAGACCGGATATATTTTGTGTTTCTCGAAGATATCGGCAAGCCTTTTGTGGATCAGATTTCGATAAAAGAACTGGAAGATATAATAAACGATTTTTATTGACATGCTAAACATCAATGGAATTGATAAGAAAGGTTTGTGATATCAAAGGAAAGAGGCCTGTTGTTTTACTCTTAGCAACCCCGGGCTGTTGTGCAGATACATTAAGGGTGAAGAATATCCCGCATCCATGAAATACCGTTCAAGATCATCAAAAAGGACCGGCCGGTCCGGCCAGGTGTACAGCTTCTTGCGTTGTTTTAGTTCGTTCCAGGCATTTTCGGCCCATGGTTTTTCTCTAAATACTTCTTTTTGGGCCTGATCACAGAGAAACATCTCACAGACAATCGGCTTAACCCGCCACATACAGCCCTTATTGCCCAGATAAATGCATTTGAAGCCGGTATTGGGTTTTTGAAGGACCGCCATCAGGGCTTTTGTTTCTTCACTGTGAGAGACCAGTGCATTGATAACCATGTCCCCGAAAAAGGTAATAATGCCTTCTCGAGAGCAGCAGGCACTGAGGTTGTTCCGGTAGCATTTTTCGGTGCATAGATCGCTAAAATGCTCGGACAGAAACGTGTGGGCGTCATCACGAAACAACAGATAGTCGGAAATTTGCAACTCCAGCGCCTTTCTTTCAGCTGCGGAAAGGGTTTCAAGGTGGCGCCGCACCATGGCCAGCGATTCGGCCTGTTCTTTCTGGTATGAATTCATAAGTTAGCGTTCCGGAAATTCTACAGTTTATTGAAATCATAAATCTTTTAATGGCAACCTGTTTATGCCATCCACATGCAAGAATGGAATGCTGGATTACTGGAATATTGATACTAAGAGCGGAACTAAACTATTTAAATTGTCAACAACTCCTTTGCATCATTACTTATCGTTCCCTTGTTTGACGTAAATTTTAAACGTTTAAACTAATAAAGATGTTTCTGTGGCCAACCCCCATTCACCGTCCCCAGGTAAAATAGAAACCTTGTAATTTGAAAGGATGTTTCAGAAGTTCTCAAGCCGTGTTTCAAAAAGTTGAATTAAACTGTTGACAACCGTCACGTGACAGATTACAATGCATACATGATAAAAACATTTGCTGATAAAGAGACACAACAGCTTTTTATAACAGGCAAATCAAAACGTCTGCCCACTGACTTGGTCAGGAGGGCCGTACGGCGGTTGGAATATATCCATTATGCAATACTGAATGACCTTAGGGTACCGCCAAGCAACCGGTTACACGCCTTAAAAGGAGATAGAAAAGGGCAACACTCAATATCGATCAACGAACAATGGCGAATCTGTTTCCGTTTCATTGAAGGCAATGCCTATGAGGTTGAAATAACCGACTACCATTGAGGAATAGAACAATGACTGTATCAAACACAACAAAAAGGGAACTTTCCCCAACGCATCCTGGCGAAATGCTCAGAGAAGATTTCATGCCGGATTTCGATCTGAACGCAACTTCAATGGCTACGGCCTTGGGTGTATCACGTCAGACGATCAATGAGCTTTTAAGAGAACGACGTGCTATAACACCAGTCATGGCATTGAGACTATCTCGTCTTTTCGGGAATTCTCCCGAATTCTGGATGAACGCGCAACATGCTTGGGATTTGTGGAATTCCGAACAACGTTTCCTCAAAGAACTCTCTCAAATTCAGCCTCTAAATGCTGCATAATCTGAGGATTGTTCCCAACCCTTTTGATTCTCATGTCATATGTGCCCAACGCAGCGCAAGATGCGCTGCACCCCTACTTGAAGAAAATGATGACGCCCCTTCGCGGTATTATTTATCATTCCCTTGTTTGACGTAAATTTTAAATGTTTTTCTTATATTTCAAAATGTTCCTGTGGCCAGATCCCCATTCACCATCAATCTATGAATTTATGTTCCCCATTTCCATGTAAGCATCCTAAATAATTTTTCGTATTGTGTTTAACGCTTCTTCATCCAGGAATTTTCCCATAACATAGAGCCTGATTTTTTTGCTTCTGGGGAATTCCTTCTTTAAAAGGATTTTGAGTAACTTTTTCAGCTTGTCAGACTTTATTAAAAACCTATCCTTAAAATAACCGTCCTCAATAACCAAAAGTTTCTTTTCATCTACTTTAACAATGATGACAGTTCTATTGCGCTTATAAGTCTTTAGATCTATATAGTGTCCTAAAGGGAGCTTTTCTAATCTTTCACAGACAGTGTCAATTATCTTTGTTTTGTCAATCATCAGGTATGTCTAAATACTCTAATACTCCTGCAGCCAGATCCCTATTTACCGCCCTTAGATGAAATAGAAACTTATAATTCTAGGGGTGTCCCGCAAATCCCCCATTGTGTGGTTATCCAGAAATTTCTATGCCATTATCTTTACACCATTCTATTAAAGCTTCTTTTCGCTTATCATCTTCGAATTTATGCCACTGATCTAAAAGACCTTTCTGCTCAAGTAGAGATTTATATTTACTATAGGCTCCCCTTTGCCTAAAATATTTTTCAACTCTCGCAATTTCTTCAGGAATGTTCCCCTCTACAAACTGAAATACTAGTCTTTTTCCTAAATCTAAGGCATATTTGTCTGGAATATCGATATATTTATCAGGATCGTCAACATCATCAGGCAATTCATCAGAGTCTCCTAACTCAGAAATATAATAAATCTCTCCAGTTTCTCGATTTAGAATAGCGCTATTATCTGACATATCACTCATGCTTATAAATAAATATGCATTTTCAATATCATCAAAGCTTATTTTCATAATATTTCATCCATTTAATCGAAAGAATTCCTCGATGCTCTATCGGGGTTAATAAGATAAAAATTCATTTTGATACCTCGAAGCTCTGCTGCGGGGCAGTTCATTGGATAACGGGCACGAGATGAACTTCACACAAAATTGTGAAGTTGTGCATTGGTTATTGGACATTCAAGCACAAATTATAGTTCGGTTGAGACCATAACCTGTTGATATTATATTTAAAATATTGTTTTTCACGATTCAGGCTTTGACCCCATTCATTTCATCAAGGACTTCCAAAACAACCGTTGAAGTATAAGCAATGGCAGGACCTCCCGCCATAAGAATAGAGATTCCCGTTGCTTCCAGGATTTCTGTACGGGACATCCCCATTTCAACAGCCGTCTTTACATGTGTTCGGATGCAAGGTTCGCAGCGCAGCGCCACTGAAACCGCTACCATCATCAGTCTCTTCGTTCTGGCACTCAATACGCCGTCTTTGATCGCTTCGTCACGCAGGACTCCGAAGGCGTTCGCCACGTTGGGTAGTTGCTCTTTTAACAAGTCCATCCCCTCTACCAGAGTGTATTTCTTTCCCATGGATTCTCCTTCCTTCTCTCTTTGAAAATGATTTCTGAACTACCGGGCCGTTCAAATTATAAGCTTTTTTCATTCATTAGTGAATATCCATTTTCTGATGCTATTCGCTCTCCACGCTGAGCACTCATACTGGCAGCCGGGTGCGCGTAAGAGCAAAAACAATGTCGCTCTGTTGTGTGTAAATATCAAGAAAAAATTGCCGATTGTTAGAGTAAAAATTTCATATGGACCGAAACCCCATATTTCTATGACCGCTAAATATAATTTCAGAAAAGTCTATGATCATGGGACATATAAATCTATATTGGGCACAAATTAAGTTTCCAATGCAAAGATTAGCAATTTTTCGCAAGTTCAAGGACACTTCTTCAGGATAGCGGAATTGGACGGCTGAATAGCCGCCCGTAAGGGCGAGGGGCATGGAGGCCCCGAGTCAAATCAAGGAATTCCGCGTCCCGCCCAGAGGCGGGAACAAGAAATTCCGCAGATTGACCCATGAAAAATAGGCTCCGCCCCGATGAAATAGGCTCTGCATTTCATTGGGCAAGCATTTCACCCCAGTACGATAATTTCCTACCTACGGGGCAGGGCAAGCGCACAAATTGCGGAAAAAGGCAATTTCTGGATGGAAACTAAATAGTATTTCAAAAAAAATCCTTAGACCTATTATTTTCTACCCCAAATAGTATGTTTAAGACCAAAAAATGGTCGTTTTTAGAACTCTTTTATCAAATTTTCAAATACTTAGCGCGGCCCGACCCCAAATCAACAATCTAAAAAAAATCCTGCTGTACATCCCATTTGAGCTGCCCTTTAACGTCTCTTGCCACACACTGCGGCACAGCATGGCTTCTCACCTTAACGATAACGATGTGGAT
>JBARSG010000726.1:0-4938 GCA_049644625.1 Desulfobacterales bacterium
TATCAACTGAAAGGAAGAAGGTTTTCAGAAAGATATGATTTTATTTTGAATTGAGAATTGTCCGAATGTCCTTATCGATTTTTGATCGATAATGGTTCAAGGCGGCATTATTGTCCATGATCATATCGAGTTGACGGGTATGAAGAGTCAGGTAACCCAGAATTGCAAGGTAGTTTTTCATAAAATCCATTTCATGACCTTCCACGCGGGCGATCAGATTATCTTCATTGATTTCAACCCTGAAACCATGTTTTTCCAATATATCTCCGATAAAATGTACCCGTTTAAGCCGTCTGTGATAGTCTGCCGCGCCCCCCTTAAATTGGAAGCTTATGTAATTTTCGATGGAGCGCTTACTGACCAGAGCCTCCAGGATGGAAAAGTGATAACCGAGCCTGGAACTCAAGCTGCAATAATTTTTCGAAATCATAAAATAGTTATGTTCGGAATAGGCTGAACGAACACCAAGGGTTAAGGCCCTGTTTGTGGTTGACTGGAACATGACAGATATGAGTCCCTTGCCGTCAATTGCAGGCGGACCGTCCCAGGGGATAGCCGTGAATCCGTCCCAGAAGGCCAGCATGGGAATAGAGACAATATTTTCGAGTTTAACATACTTTCCGTTCACCTCTTCTTTAAATCCGTCATCCAGATTTAAGACCCACCACTGCATAGGCACATTATAATAAAGCTGTTTGCTCGATTTTTCGGAAAGATTATGTTCCTTGCCAAAATTGAACATCTCCTGCACAGCTTTTTCATGGACAAACCGGGTAATATCATGGAAGGTCTTGCAGTTGGACGGATTAAAATCAGGAGAATCAGGGTTGAGCAAGTTTAAGGGCACAATAACGCTGCTTACCTGTTTTAGATTTTCATAAACCGGGCTTCCTTGCATAAGATTTTTCTTTTTTTCGAATTTTATCAGCAGCGACTCGATTTTTCCCTTATATATTGCACGAGAGTCGGCATCAACGGTCACCATTTCTCCATGGCTCAACCGATCCATAGCATTGGGCACCCCAAAGAGTGCAGGGACTCCGAACTCCCTTGCAACATTGGCAAGGTGTCCTGCAAAGCCGCCCTGCTCCGTTATCACGGCAGCGGATCGATTTAAAAGGGAGGCCCATCTGGGGAGCGCCTGCCGTGTAACAAGGATATCCCCTTCGAGAAATCGCAGCATATCTATTCCTTTGTTCGCCAGATAGACTGACCCGCAGGCAGCGCCGGGGCTTGCGGTAATCCCCCCCCTGGTGATCACGACTTCACGATCTGCTTGCATAGCCGATTCAGGAATATCTCTTTTTTCCATCTCCATTTGCTGCAATGGCCGGCATTCCAGGATATAAATAGTGCCATCTTGGGCAACAGCCCATTCAATGTCCTGGGCTATTGCATAATATTCTTCAATCTTAACCGCAATTTTTGCCAGATCAAAAGCCTGCTTTTTGTCAATGGCGGCCAGATTCCTGGTTTTTCCGGTCAACTCCGTGCGGCATACACCTTCTTCAGGAAAGCAGACAAATTTTCTTTCCTTGGTCTTTATATCTTCACGAATAATTTTCATGGGTGCTTTTCTTGAAACAACAAGAAGGTCACAGGCATCACTACCGTCGACAACAGACTTGGCCAACCCCCATGCGGCGTTTATGAAAATGGAATCATCCCTGATATCAACGGGGTGACGTGAATAAATGACACCACCTGCCACGGCATCCACCATAGCCATACATCCCACGCACATGGAAATATCTTCATCCTTGAATCCCCTGTTCAACCGGTAGGTGATGGCCTGAAGAGAGTATTTGCTTGCAAGAACTTCCTTATACGCCTGGAAAATGCTCTGAATACTTACGTTTAATACGCTCCGATACTGGCCCGCAAATGAGCTTTCCTGTGTATCTTCCCCCAGAGCGCTGCTTCGCAGGGCCAGAGTTGTCCGGTCACCTGTTTCGGATTCAAGTTGTTTCCATGCCTGCATGACAGAATCAGCCAGATCATCCGGAACTTTGGATGTTATAATAAGCTGCTGGATTTCTGAACTCAGGGTGTAAAGCCTTTCCATATTGTTCACATCGGCAGATTGAAAGCGCCTGTCTATTTCTGCCTGCAAATGGTTTTCCCTGATAAATTTTTCATAGGCAGCCGCTGTAATGACAAATCCTCCGGGAACTTTAATCTGAAGCCTGTTTTTTATTTCCCCTATATTCGCCATCTTGCTTCCCACAAGATCAGTCATCTCTTTATACACATCATTCAGGGGTAAAATAAACCTTTCATCTTCCATGGATTTCTTCTGTGATAGAAGGAGGTCGATATTTTGCTGTATATCATTGAACCGGTCATTGAGCTTTCCGTACTTGCCCGGGGCGAGCTTTTCTATATTTTTTATCATATTAAAGACATTGACAGATACCGCCGTGCAACTTGACCTGACAAAGGACATGCCAAAGGGTTGTTTGCCCTCAAGGGCTCGCTCAATATCGGCCATAATTTTGAGAGCTCTGTTGTTGGCATTTAATAGGAGTTTGAAACTGTGATACCTGTTCTTAAAGGCAATTCGAAGTTCTTCAACATCAGCAGCATCCAGTTTTGGCTTCTTTATAAAAAGCTTCTTAAAACCATTAATCAGTGTGCCCATAAAATTAGCCCGTTACGAGAATAATCAAAACCGGGTTCTTCAACCCCGGATCTTTACTGTTCCAGCTTCAGCCCCCATCCCTCAAACATAAACATAATTGCAAAACCATACCAGAGGGTATAGACAACATAAAACACCAGAGAAAAGATAACAATTCCAGTCCGGTCTGATATTTTCTGAGGCTCGATTTTATAATAGTTGTAAGAACATTCCACCGCCTTTTTTACAACTTGAGAAACCACTTTAGCGGCTTTGAACTCCTTTTGCTTTTTTAAATCCTTGTCCATGGACTTGAGCGCCTTCCACCAGTTAAACAATACCTGTCTTTCGTTGTATCCGTATTTGGAAGAGATTGTCTGTCCGTCATTTATATACATGCTGTCTGCATCTGCAAGACAGTTTGCAAGGATTTTGCCCAAATCTCCCTCGATTTTCAAACCGGTTCCGGATACATTGACCAGTGCCCCGCCTTTCATAAACAAAGAGGCCGTTTGTTGTGCCCGGGCCTCGTCTGCCATATCAATGGCCACCTGAACAGACTTTCCGGAAAACGTATCGGTTTCCTTCTTGACCTTTGGAATGTAATAGGCCGATCCCTTTGATATGGAGTTGTACAGGTTGTCTAAATATTCCAAACCGTTATGGCCCTTGAAAACCGGCGAAAATATTATTACCAATATTACTGCAAACCCGATTAGCAATCCGGAGCCGCCATAAAATTCTTTCTTATGTTCAATCATGACTTAACCTCCTCACCTTTAAGGACCCGGATATTAATAAGGAACGTGCCGATTACCCAGATCGAGAATCCGGCGATTACGATGAAAAAAGCCCAGACGCCAATGGATTCTAAGAAAGCGCCTGTGCCTTTTGATATTGTAATAACATCCATGGCGCCCAGCTTGGCCGGCAATGCAAAGATACGGTTGAGAAAACCGGCCAGGACCGCCATGGCGTAGAAACCGCGGATCGTGATGCCACGAACCACCTTTGTGACAATTGCACCGACCTGAACACCCACCAGGGATCCCAGCAGCATACCCATGGCCAGGGTATAAAAAATAAACCCGTAAATTGCGTATTGGCTGATTGCGGCATAGCCGGCGGTAAATACAGCCTGAAAAATGTTGGTTCCTATCGCGGTCATGGAGGAGACGCCCAGGACATAGATAAATATCGGGAAGGTTAAAAAACCGCCGCCAACGCCCATAATACCGGCAGTAAGTCCGACCAGCCCGCCGCTTAAGACCAGAAAGATCCATGAAATACTTCTTCCGGTGGGTGTAAGATCAAAATCAAATTTGACTTTGGGAGGAATATTGATGGCCTGGAGCTTTTTGGGAAGATTTGCCATTTCTACCCCTTCTACTTTTTCGCCATGGGCATCCTTTCCGAGAAAGTCCCAGTGGTCGGTCTTTTTTGCCTTGAGAAAGTCGGTCATGGCGTAAGTTCCAAAAAAACCCAGCATAAGGGAATAGACTGTTGTGATAAATGTGTCACTGAGCACCGGGTTGATTTCATAGAGCACGCGGTTGATGACCCCGCCGAGGGTTGCGCCTAAAATGGCACCGATCAGAAAGACTGCCGCAAGGGCGACGGAAACATTCCCCAGTTTCCGATGAATGACACTTCCCATGATGGCCTTTGCAAAGATATGAAAAAGATCTGTCCCGACGACTAATATGCCTTTAACGCCCGCGCTCATCAAAGCGGGCGCAATGATGAAACCTCCGCCTGCACCGATGCAGCCGGTAATCAGTCCTGCGCTCAGGCCGATAAGAATCGAGACGACAAATGTGCCTGTGCTGTAAAAGGCAGGGCTGTAAGCTTTTTTGCCGCCCAATAAACTCGGCATGGCCCCACCGATCTGATCTGCAAACGCAATACCTCCCAATAATATGGGAATGGTCAGCAAACTTAGTATTAAAAGCCGCTTTTTGTCACTAAAAATAGTAGTTGATACACCAATCTCCCACCTTGCATGGGCCTTTGCGCCCATCATCATAAATTGACCCCACTGTCTTAGAAAATTCACTGTAATACCGTACCCTTAGTTTTTTTACTAGCTTATTATTTCCTCAAGCTTTTCGATTTTTTCTTTCTGTATGGTTTTTTTCTTAAAAGCGTCCTGAAGCTTGTAAAACAGCTCATCAATATCAGCAGGCCTCATGAGATAATCAAAAGCACCCAGTTCCATCCATTCTATGGCCACCTCTACTAAACCCATCATTCCAATATTTCATCATTCCATTATTTTTACCCCGCCTGCCCTGTAGGTCCGGCAGATCGTACTGGGG
>JBARSG010000727.1:0-2601 GCA_049644625.1 Desulfobacterales bacterium
ACACGAATTTAAAAATAATAACATACCATAAAATTTAGGCATTACTTTCCGAGAGCATCCTTTACAATATCAGCGAGTTGCCGGCAGTACTTTTTGGTTGCATTAATGGTGGGCCCTTCTACCATTACCCTGCATATTTTCTGTGTACCGGAGTAACGAACAACCACCCTACCCTTTTTCCCCAGCACAGTCTCAACCGATTTTATTGCATCTTTAATGTCCGGAATGTTTTTTAGGTCCGGTTTGCGCGCAACATTTACGTTTATGAGGATCTGAGGAAATATCGTCATTATTTTACAAAGCTCGGACAGCGGTTTTGATTCCTCTTTCATTGCTTCAATCAGTCTTAAAGCGGAAAGAATACCATCTCCGGTTGTGTGATAATTTAAAAAAATCATGTGGCCGGAATCCTCGCCCCCCAGAATAGCCCCTGAAGAAACCATTTTTTCCATAACATAACGATCCCCGACCGCTGTCGTCATATGTTTTATGCCCATTTTTTTTAAGGCTTGCTCAAGCCCCATGTTACTCATGACCGTGCTGACCACCCGATTGCCTTTAAGAAGCCCTTTTTTTTTCATGAACTTTGCACAAACCGCCAGGATCTGGTCACCTGTTGAAACGATCCCTTTTTCATCAACCGCTATAAGCCTGTCGCCGTCTCCATCAAAGGCAAGGCCGATATGGGCGCCGTTTTTAACAACAGCTTTTTTCAGGTTCTCAGGATGTTGGGATCCGCAGTTATCATTAATATTTTTACCATCGGGAGTAACATAAAGTGTTGTAACTTTTGCGCCAAGTTCGGTAAAAATTGCCGGTGCAACTTCAAAGGTTGCACCGTTTGAACAATCCATAACGATCTTTATGTCTTTGAAATAAAAATTCTCAGTAACGGTTTGTTTTAGAAAATTACCGTAGGCGCTGCCGGCATCATCGATTTCATAAACACGGCCGGTATCCCGCACGGATTTTGGCGATGAAGCGATGCTCTTATCAAATATAAGCTTTTCTATTTGACTTTCCTCTTCATCGGAAAGCTTATAACCGTTGCCTTTAAAGATTTTTATTCCATTGTCATAATAAGGGTTGTGGGATGCGGAAATCACAATGCCGGCATTTGCCCCTATTGAAGACGTCATAAAAGCCACGCCGGGAGTGGGCAGAATTCCCGTAAGATATGCATCAACACCCATGGAGCAGATTCCGGAGATCAGAGCATATTCCAGCATATCCCCGGAAATACGAGTATCCTTACCGATGACAATTTTTGATTGCTTATCATCTCCTTTGAAAATCGCTGCAACAGCTCTTCCGATAGTTACGGCCATTTCAGGAGTCATCGGATATTGGTTGGCAACACCCCTTATTCCATCTGTGCCAAAAAGTTTGCCCATTATCCAATCCTTTTATAGTACTAATATATCATATTGTAATTATTGTATATTTCTAAAAGCTTTTTTATTGCCACTAAGACACAAAGGCACGAAGCAAGATTAATATATTTATCCTTTGTGTCTTTGTGGCTTGGTGGCAATGCTTTTAGGTAAATGACGGAATGATCTTAAGCGCTCCAGCAGTTATATGATCAACAATTCCTTGAAGCCAATCGGTGCCGGCTTTTGTGTCTTCAATTGACAGTCCTTTTATCACTAAAATGTAATCCTTGCCTGATGTTTTAATACCAAGATCGAGCTTTTCCAGAAAAACATCTCTCAACCCCTTGTTTTCTTCTGCATTCCGCTGAGATTTAAAATATTCTTCCATTTCAGACCATCTTTTAAAAAGCTCATTCTTCTGCTGTAGAACGAGGTGTGACTCATTTTCTTTTGTATGAGATTGAAAGGCTTGCACAGAATCAAATATTTTTTGGCTTAGCGCTTTTAATCGATGTATTCTTTCACCAATGGCCATGTCGAGCTTTTCTTTAAGGCCGTCAAAAAGAGGTTTCGGGAAATCATCTGATATAAACTGCGAGCGTACATGAGTATACCAGTGATCGAGAGCAATCAGGTTTGCAATATAAATAATATTATTAACCGTTATCCGTTTGATGTTGTAATATATTCCAGGCGTAAACGGTATATTTCCACCATTGCCCATACCCCCGATAAGCAGACGGCCTGGATTTAATTCGTCCTTTCGAAATATTGAACCGGCTGCTATGACGGTACCGAATTCCAGGCGGCACGGACCCACAAGACCGCCCTGCCCTCCTAAAAATATCGGGCGCTGATTCAGCATAACTCCCCTGGGCACGTCCCCAATTAAAGACGGAGTGGCCTTGTCTTGATTGGGTGTATAGTTAAAATGGATGTAAGAACTTCCAACTTCACTGTGGTTCTTCCGGCTTGTACCGCCGGACATCAAACAGTCACAAAAATTGATCAGACTCCCCAAAGTCACAAAAGGGAAAAGAATGGTCTGTTTCAGGCCCACCGTGTGGGCGCCGCTCGATTCTTCTTCAAGTATTGTCCCCTCCCGAATATTGGAACCTGAACCCATACTCGCTTTCTTTAAAAAAACAGCATTCCTGAAAAAACCCGCTTTAAGCTCAACCTGAGATCCAACCTGACAGTTTTCAATGGTCACAGGACCTTCATA
>JBARSG010000728.1:0-1583 GCA_049644625.1 Desulfobacterales bacterium
GCCGATTCGGGAAATCATTAACGGCCTGGTAAAAAGTGAATCTTCTCTGATTCAGGAACAGATGCATGTCTATTTCAGGGATGTCTATGACCATACGATACAGATTATCGACACCATTGAATCGTACCGGGATATTCTGGCCAGCATGCTGGATATCTATCTGTCCACCCTGAGCAACAGAATGAACGAGGTCATGAAAGTGCTGACCATCATCGCCACCATCTTCATTCCCATCACCTTTATTGCGGGTGTTTACGGCATGAACTTTAAGTTTATGCCGGAACTCGAATGGCGGTGGGGGTATGTGATGGTCTGGGCCATTATTGTCGTCGCTGCAGGGATCATGATCGGGTTCTTCAAAAAAAAGCAATGGCTGTAAGCCATTACATGACCCTGCATATCAGTGGTCGATGAACCTTTTTTACAAAAGGAGGTAATCCATGTCCGCAATAAAATCGGAACTCAAACCCAAAAGGCGCAAGGTAACCTTCTCCCTGACGTCTCCCGATGCCAAAGAGGTGATACTCATGGGTGATTTCAACCAGTGGAATCCAAAAGTCCATCCCATGAAAAAAAACAAAAACGGGGGCTGGGAAAAAACGACCCTTCTCTTTCCCGGAACATATGAATATCGCTTTATGGTGGATGGGCAATGGAAAAATGATCCCAATAACAATCAAACGTGCGCCAACCGATTCGGCACGAAAAATAATTTTATTGTCGTTCCGTCATCGTAAGCAATTTTCCTTGGATGATTCAGCGATTAAAACGGCGATTCTGATGGCTCCTCGGGTGGATGCTCAATAACCCCTGAAGGCCGCGCAAATCAAGCGGCACTTTAACTTTCAGACTGTCCAAACACTTAACCCACGAGCTATCACCCGAAAACATCATTACTTCACCTGCTTGGAAAAGGAATTGAACCAATGAACCCTGAGACAGTTGAGTTTCCAAATCTCCCTGAACGCTTGAGCGGACTTGGGAAACTGGCGGAAAATCTCTGGTGGAGCTGGCATCCCGCAGCAAGAATGCTGTTTAAAATGCTTGACCGTCAGGCATGGAAGGAGAGCGGACACAACCCCGATAAAATGCTAAGAGAAATACCGGCTGAAATTTTGGAGGCAGCCGCTTCCAACAACGATTATTTGCGAAATTATGATGTGGTACTTTCCCAATTTCACCGGTATCTATCGGACAAATCGTGCCAATTTTTGAACAATTTTCCATATGATCCGAACCTCTATGCCGTCGCTTATTTTAGCGCTGAATACGGGCTTCATCGTTCTTTGCCGTTTTACGCCGGCGGTCTGGGATTTCTGGCCGGAGATCACATCAAGGAATGCAGCGATCTGGGTGTCCCCCTGGTGGCCGTCGGTTTCATGTATCCCCAAGGGTATCTTCATCAACACATTCGTGAAGACGGCTGGCAGGAAAATATTCATGAACCCATCAACAGGGAAGCCGCACCGATTTCCAGGGTACTTGATAATGAGGGTCGGCAGCTTGTGGTTCGGGTTCCTTTCATCGATCCGGCAATCCATGTGGGCGTTTGGAAAGTAAACGTCGGTCGGGTATCCCTGTAT
>JBARSG010000729.1:0-1503 GCA_049644625.1 Desulfobacterales bacterium
TGCGGTCAAAGTCAACAAGTATAATACCTTGTCTTATCTTTGGGCGGCGTCTATCATAGCTGGTTCCTTGTGGGCCGGAAGCGGTTGGGGAGCCATTCCCTTTCCTTCGATACCTGTTAAGATGCAAAGTTTTGTTCTGATACACATAAGCACTCATTTTTGTCTTCCTTTTTTCTTCTCGCCACCAAGGCGCCAAGACACTAAGAAAGAATAACAAAATCCTTGGTGTCTTCGTGCCTTTGTGGCAAATATTTCTTGGTTCCGGTTTATCCGGGTTAGGGGAGAGAAATCGTAATGGTGCATCCGGGGCCGGTGTTGTTTTCAGCGCGAACCGCGCCTCCCATTAATGTAACAAACTTTTTAACCAGCGCAAGGCCGATACCGGTTCCCCCTGTTGTACGGGTAAGCGGGCTTTCAACCCGGTAAAAATCGTCAAAAATCTTTTTTAACGCATGGCGAGGAATGCCGGGACCGGTGTCGGACACATGGATATTCACACAATCACCTTCATGGCGCGCCGTGAGGGTAATCTTCTTAACCGGGGCCGCTTTCCCAAATTTTATACTGTTTTCGATGAGATTGATCAAAATCAGAATCATTACCTCTCGATCATATTTAAACGGTTTGGCGCCACTGTTTTCCACGATGAATGTAAACCCCTCATGCCTGAGTTTTTCATGCATTACCGTCTCTACTTCCTGTATCACATCATCAAAGTCGCCCTCCCGAAGGTTTATATGTCGCTGTTTTTTTTCCAGTTTCGAAAGTTCCAGAACATTATCTATCAAACGAGAAAGCCGCGCACTCTCTGATCCCAGTATGTTAAAGTAGTCTTGCTCCCGTTCCCGGTCACGGGCCATGCCCTGTTCCAGCATTTCAATATACATTCTCATATTGGTCAAAGGAGTTTTCAGTTCATGGGTGACGGATGATACGAATTTAGAACGCCGTTCCGACAGGTCAAGCACAGCCCCGGCACTTTTGTAAATAGCGAACAGCCCCATAAGAATAACGACCACCAGGACAGCGATCATGATGTTAAGTGTTCCTCTGCCCGCAGATTGAGGAATTTGGCCGCAGATCAGTGTTGCCCTTAAAAAATCAAATGGAGACGGAAAGGTTCGGTTCAATAAAAAATTTACTTTTTGGGTAACGGCACCGGTTTTAATAATTTCGGTTTCAAGGCCCTGATTCTCTATTTTAAGGCTCAAATTTGTATAGCGAGCCAGAGGCTGTTTCACAAAATACGCCTGGGCCAGATGATTCAAAAACGCCCTTACCCGGATAATGAACCCCTGGCGATAAATCTGGTTATCAATCATTATGCGGCGAAATATAAAAACCTGATCCGTGTTAATAAAGATAGACCGTAGCGGCGTTACCTCCACCTGATATTTTTCTGTGTTATGAGACGGCGCCGGAAGCAATTCTTTTTCAGCGCCATCCTGAAGCAGCACTTCATTTTTAAGCTTTGCATCCAATGATTCTTCATCTGTTTGATCG
>JBARSG010000730.1:0-2876 GCA_049644625.1 Desulfobacterales bacterium
TTATAGAGTTTGTCTTTTTTGGTTTTTTGTGGACATAATGCGATTAATCGACATAAATTGACTTCGGGTTGAGGTTTTGTCAAAATAGATGAATCTTGCAATATTTGATGGGTGAAAAAATGGAAAAAATATTTGATGGGAAAAAGAAGTTAAAATTGGGCACTGAAAAGAATCCCGCAATTGTTAATGTCAACACAAAGAAAAGAATGAAAGAAGTCGCAAAGATTTTTGAAAAAAATGACTGGAAATATACAATTGAAGTAGACCGGGATAAACCGGAGGATATTTCCGATTTAGAAATATTATTGAATTGGCCGAAACCTAAAGAAGCCGAAAAGAAAGTTGGACGTAACGAGCCCTGCTCGTGTGGAAGCGGGAAAAAGTATAAAAAATGCTGCGGCAAATAAGACCATACTTAAAAAGGGAAAAAGTTGAGCAATTTAATATGTTTTTGTTTCAATTATTCTGCTGAGGATATCAAGCAAGATTATTTTAGAAATGGTCATTCCACGATTATTGAAAAGATTCAGTTAGAAAAGAAATTTGGTAATTGTCAATGTGAAAAGAAAAATCCAAAAGGTAGGTGATGTTTAAGCGATGTCCGCCAAGTGGTGGATGGCTTAAAGAATAAGCCCTTTTTGATTTTTTGTAAAATTTAGGATATATGTAATCAGCACCAATCGATGTTGGGTTGTGCTTATGGCCAGATATCCTTTGTTCCATTTCGGTTAGAAATCTTAAATTTTAAGGAATTTCTTCCTTGTATCGAAATCAACAGATATTGAAGATTTATAGTATATTCCACAGAGCGAGGCTTTATCACTGACTCTTGCAAATAAATTATGGTTTAAGAAGGATGATAAATCCAGCTTGAAACAGGTAAAAAAGAGGATCGGTTCATGAAGACGGTTTTTGTTGGCAATAGCAATCAAGCAACGATAATCTGTCCCAAATGCGGCTTGACGAAAAATATAGACGCAACAAATTTCAAGAATACTAAAAAGAGATTGAAGGCCAAATGTAAATGTAGTAAAGTTTTTCAGGTTACCTTCGAATTTCGAAAGCATTACCGTAAGAACGTCAGACTGCCCGGTGAATACATTGTTCGTTGAAAAGGAGAAAAAGGAGGGGTAATCATTAGAGACCTTTCACTGGGTGGAATCCGGTTTGAAAGTCTGAACCAACACCAAATTTTACCAGGTGATACGTTGGACGTGAAATTTAATTTAGACAATCCAATGAAGTCAGAAATCCGCAAACAAGTCAAGGGGATATGGGTCAGGGATAGCATTGTCGGCGCACAGTACAGCGTTCCGAAATCGTATGGAAAAGATTCGGGCTTTTATCTGAGAACATAATTTAATCCACCTACCGTGATTTATAAGATAGATTTAGATAGGTGGCCTAAAAGTGTTTAAACGTCTGCGACAATTACATGACCAGTTTTAACACATCTCCTGAACCTAACTTGCCGATAAAAAAATGGATAAAATAAAATGAATATCAAATTAAATAGAATGGACCAGCCACTAAAATTGCTAATAATTGATGATGACGAGCATGTTCTGGCCACGCTTTACGATTTTCTTAGTGATAAAAAGTACGATGTTATCTCTGCTTCTGACGGTTTGGACGGACTGAAATTGCTTGAAAGTGATAAACAAGGATTTGACCTGGTCATAACAGATCTCGTTATGCCCCAAATAAGTGGGATTGGCCTTATTTCAATAATTAAGAAAAAATTCCCTGATACACCCGTTATTGCCATAACTGGCTGGGGTGAGTACCCTGAAGCGTTTGCTACAGAATCCCAAGCGGACAAGGTATTGTCAAAACCATTTGAACTTTCTGAGCTTGACAAAGCAATCAATAAACTAATTTCTTCCAAAAAGCACAAGGTTTAGGATTAAAAAATCATGGCGACGCCATTAATCGGAACAAGCGAAAGCATCGAAAGAATCAGGGAGCTGATCGACCACGTTGCAGATACAGGACTAAATGTGATAATCACAGGGGAAAGTGGTGTGGGCAAAGAAGTTGTTGCGCAAAATCTTTATGATAAATCTCCAAGAAAAGACAAACCGTTCATCAAGGTTAACTGCGCGGCTTTACCAGATGGTTTGCTTGAAAGTGAACTCTTTGGATTTGAACGTGGTGCTTTTACCGGAGCTGATCGGAAAAAGCGCGGAAAATTCGAGCTCGCTCATGAAGGGGTTATTTTTTTAGACGAAATCGGAGATATGTCTCTTTCGCTGCAATCCAAGCTTCTTCACGTTCTTCAAAGTGGAGAGTTTGCCCCACTGGGTTCCGAAAAAGAGGTAAGGTCAGATGCCTGGGTTATCGCTGCCACGAATCAAGAACTTGAGCAGAAAGTAAAAAAAGGGCTTTTCAGAGAAGATCTTTACTATCGCCTCAATACCATAAAAATATTTATTCCTCCGCTTCGCAACAGACCTGAAGACATACCGCCGTTAATTGACTATTATATAGAAAAATATGCCTCTCAGTTTGATAAAAAACGAATCCCAAAACTTGAACCTGATGCTATGGAAAAATTGATGGCATACAGCTGGCCAGGCAATGTCAGAGAACTTCAGAATGTTTTAAAAGGCTCAATGGTTATCGGCGACTGGAAAGAAATTATTGACGATCTTTATTTCAAAAGCCGGTCTGCTGCTGTAACCAGTTCAGAAGAATCGGCTCTGGAGGGGGCTTCGATAGTTGATGTGCTTTTAGACTTTAAAGGTGTTTATTCATCAGATCAAGCATCATTTTCCCTTAAAAAAGTCACAAAAAAAGCCACTGACAGGATAGAAAAAGAGGTCATTTCATTCGTTCTTGATAAAACGGGTTGGAATCGTACGAATGCAAGTAAA
>JBARSG010000731.1:0-2684 GCA_049644625.1 Desulfobacterales bacterium
CATACGACGGCTGACCGTCAATTCAATTAGACCAAAATCTTTGAGACCTTTGAAAAACGTCCAATTTTGCCTGCCCAATTAAATCCGTATTCAATATTTAACCGAGGTTCAAGACCAAGAGCAATTCTGCAGGACAGCAGAATTGGACAGCTGTCAACCTGCCCGAAAGGGCGAGGGGCATGGATGCCCCGAGTCAACGCGAAAATTTTAACCGCCCCAGAGAAACAGGCTCCGCATTCCACGGGGCAGGCGCAGGAATTGGGCAAAAGGGGACGTTTTGCAAAGGTCTCATATTAAAAAAAGGATAGATATCTGATTGTGTTTCGGATCACAGATGTCACGCAGCAGGAATTAAATTGACGAAATTAACATTAGAATATTGGAAGGATGAAGGATGGTTTGTAGGCCGAATCGTTGAAGTGCCAGGCGTATTCAGCCAGGGTGAAACGCTGGACGATCTTAAAGAGAATATTCAGGATGCCTATAAACTCATGCTTCAGAGTGAGGAAATCGACTTTATTCCTTCTCAAAAGAATCGTGTCGAATTAGAGTTGTCGTTTTGAAACGGCGAGAATTCATCCGTAAATTGATAAAGGACGGATGCTTCTTATACCGACATGGTTCAAAACACGATCTTTATTTAAATCCAAGAACCGAAAAAAAAAGAAATAACGGATGCGAAAAGAGGCTAAAGCAAGGCCGTGCTGTTGCGAATCCATAAAGGGCCAAGCGAAAAAAGTTTATTTTTTGCATCGGGGAGGTGTTTTCTCTCTTGACCCGACCTTTAATGGGTGACCCCGATTCTCCAAACATTCAGCACCCAGAGATCAATATAGAAACCTATAAACCAATGGATGTTTCTTTGATTCCCACAATGTTCCCAAATTGCCTGGATTTGAAAAAGAAAAAATGTTATAAATAATAGGTTTGCAGAAATCCTTACAAAAATAAAAAAGGGGGCAAAGATGACCGAAATAATATTAAAAACAAATGAGCCTGGCAAGGCAGCAAGTATATTGTTCGAAGCATTGGAAACTGAAGAGAGACGTTTGCAATACAGCCTTAATCTTGCAAAGAAACGACTAAAAAAATTTGAAAAAAAATATAATGTTTCATCGGATAAATTTATTGCTGAATGGAGTGCTGAAGATCTAAAAGGTCAAGATATGGAATATGTAGAATGGTCTGGTGAGTATCAGTTAGCTTTACGATTAAATGAACGCCTTTTTACCCTAAAAAGCATTGAAAATGTTACTTAATGAATATCTAAAACGGTTTCGTGAAGGCATACAAAAGATTGAGAATTATGGCTATGCAGATTCTGTTGATATTAGAGAGGAAATACGCGCCAACAAGCAAGCAATTTTAAATATAAAAGTTGTTTTGATTAACCAATCTGTTTTACATATCAAAGAGTACCTTGATGCTAAATACAGAATAAACAGAGTGAGTTATGCTTATCAATATTAGGATAGAACTGGTCGACTGATTTTCAGGTACGATAATGCCGCACACAGGCCCGTATTAGGTTTCAATGAGCATAAACATTCAAGCGATGGAACAATCTATGAAGCAGTTTTGCCAGATATATTTGATTTGGTCGATGAAGTTATAAGTCATTTCTAAGATACCATATTTTATGGGTAATCAAGACCGTCAGGACTTTAGAAAATGTCAACCTAAATTGAGAGCTAAGTGAATGAAATTATATATGCCTTTTTCGTTTACACGAGCTAAAGGTCTCAAGGGGTCAAAAATAGACCTGCTCTTATTCCTTTAATAAGCATCTCCCAGCAGGCCTAATGGGAGTTCACAATTCAAGACACCGATTCGCATAGTATGCATTGACAGAATTTCCCGATAAAGATATTCTTAACAAAAAGGAGCTGACGATATGAACAAAATGATAAAGGCTGATATTTATTTTGACGGCGAATATTACTGTGCGAGATGTATCGATTTTGACATTTTTACTCAGGGCAAAACGCTTGATGAACTGGCTAAGAATTTAAAAGAAGCTATTAAACTCCATTATTCATAAAATAACAATACCAAACCATGATCCAATCGCCAAAGGTACTCTAAATGACATCTTGACAAAAGTTGCTATTTGGAGCCAAATCTCAAAAGATGCTCTTATCAAAAAGTTAAAAGCCTGAAATAATCCCTGATTCCAGATAACCGACAACCAATAACCAATCACTTTTTACTGTATTCCTGATCTTTGAACCCATAAACCTGATCTCCCATAACCTGGACTTCCCTCAAGTTTCTACAAAACAAGAAAGTAATAAAGCAATGGACATCCCTAAAACATTGAAAGGATGTTCCAAAAGATATTATTGATGGTACCGGGGCCTGCCCCGTAGCTCCGGAAGATGGTACCGGGGTAGCTCCGGCAGATCGTACTGGGGCCTGCCCCGTGAAATTCCGAAGGACAGTGCAACGTATTTCACTGGGGCGGTTCAAAAAAACAAAAACGAAACGCGCAATTTCAACCCCGTACCCCTTTTCCAAGATTTGATGCCGATTCGCACTACAAAGTCACAAATCAAGGCTGTCCTTCGTTACAATATCAATAGCCAATCTTCAATCCAAACATTTATGATCAAGCAACCAGCATCAAGCAACCAGCATCAAGCAACCAGCATCAAGCAACCAGCATCAAGCAACCAGCATCAAGC
>JBARSG010000732.1:0-9839 GCA_049644625.1 Desulfobacterales bacterium
GCCTTAAAGAACAGCAATCTCCATGCCAAATATAGCAATAAGGGGAGGTATGACTAACATTCGAAATCAATTGGATTTATTTTAATGCGGAATATTTTTAAGATGAGATTTGCGGGAGTATATGTCAGGTTTATTTGCACATTGTAAAAAAAATGAGAATAGGCTGAAGTTGTTCACGTGAAATGCAAAGGTTTTAAAACTGGCGAATGAAAAAACAAGACACAAAATACTAAAAAGCAAACCCTTGATGAATTCGAGTTGTTATGAATTCATCAAGGATGGCCTTTGAACAATTGGGTCGGGGAAAAATTCCGGGTTAGAAAGCACCACCGCTTCTTCTTAGAAGAAGTTTGGCTTCGGCTTTTCTGATTCTTTCTTCCTGCTCGTCTTTTCTCTTCCTGGCCCCTTCCAGCTTGGCAGTAAGATCGTTAAAATCCGCCGGTTTCATGAGATAATCAAAAGCCCCTAATTTCATTCCTTGAACAGCGGTTTCGGTACTCCCGTGTCCGGTAAGCATGATGACCTCGACCAGAGGATATTTCTTCTTTATTTCTCTTAAGGTTTCGATGCCGTCCATACCCGGCATCTTAATATCTAGAATGACCACATCAATATCGGCTTTTCCCAATGTGTCAAGTCCTTCCTGACCGCTGTAAGCAACGGTAATTCTTTCACCCACCTCTTTCAACCTTAAGGAAAGCATTTCAATAAAATCTTTCTCATCATCGACTAACAGCACCTTGGTTGGTATCTTGATCATGACTTTTTTTCTCCTTTATAAGCTTATTGGGTTGAACCGCTCTGTTTTGCCAGATTATCCAAAAACGGGATGCGTTCATCCTGGTCCAGATCCTCTTTTATTTCATAATATCTCGGCAGCCTGATGCAAAAGCTTGTCCCGTGACCTAACCGGCTTTTTACCTGGATGGTTCCGCCCAACTTTTCAATAATGCCGCGCGTAACGGATAGCCCGAGACCTGTCCCTTCACCCGGAGATTTGGTGCTGAAAAAAGGCTCGAATATTTTGTCCAGGTTTTCTTTGGGTATGCCCTGCCCGTTGTCCTGCACGGTGAGGTTTATTTCTCCGTTCACCGCTTCAAGCATGATGGTGATTTTGCCTCCGGACCCGGTGGCATGAATGGCATTGGTTATAAGATTAATCAACACCTGCCTTAACTGGTAGGGATCACTCCAGATAGTGCCTGTGTTAGGGGCTGTTTCCCGGATAATTTCAATCTCCTTTTTAGCAATTTCCCTGTTTACCAGTTGTATGGCTTCATCCGCCAGTTCAGAAAGGTTCACTTCAGCCAGGACAGAATCGTCTTTTTTGGCAAACTCCAAAAGCTGATGGGTAATTCTCCTGGCCCTATCAACCCCCTTTTCTATTTTATTTAAGGCCATTTCAAAGTCCTGCTTGCGGGGCATTTGGGCCATTTCTTCTTTGTTTATAATCAGCTTCAGCCAGCCCGCCGATTCATTTATAATCGCCAACGGGTTATTAATCTCATGAGCCACACCGGCCGCCAGTGTTCCCAGGGAGGCCAATCTTTCAGTGGTTATCATTTGCTGTTCCATTTTATTCCGGAATTCGGCTTCCCGGAGTTTTTCTTCTTCCCGCTCGACTTTGTCATAGGCCTGTTTGATCTTGCTTAGCAGATGTTCAAATTCTATGGGTTTGCTGAGATAATCAAAAGCGCCTGTTTTAATCCCATCAACACCATCCTGAGTTGCGGCATGACCGGTTAAAAAGATAACTTCCGTCTTGGGATGTTTTTTTTTGATATGGTGCAGGACTTCAATTCCATCCATACCGGGCATCTTAACGTCCAGCACCACAACGTCCATCTCTTTTTTTCCAAGAATGGAAAGTGCTTTTTCTCCGTTTTTGGCCTGCTCAGGAGGGATCCCCTTTTTTGCCAAGCGTCTGGCGAGAGTCTGTCGAAAATCATCTTCGTCGTCAACAAGAAGAAGGCGTATATCTTTCATGTTTGTTTTTTCCGGTTAACAATTACGGGTTACACAATAAAACTTTAACATAATAATACGTCAGTTTTTTGAAGAAATCAATTTTACGAACTATTTAATTTGATCACACCAGCCCTAATACTTTCCACCATATGGATGCCACTATTACTAAAATAAGCAATAAAATCGGGGTGGCCACAAGTCCCACTTTAGTGAGATCAGCAGCCTTGAAATATCGATAACTGTATGAAATGGCGTTGGGTGGACAACCGATCACCAAAAGCATGGCAAATGAGGTGGCCATTCCCAGACACAGCGCGATAACCGTGGGATCTACTCCCTCCAGCCTGGCCATTGGAATCACGATGGGCAAGATCAGGGCGGCGGCAGCCACGTTGGCCATGGCATTGGTAACCAGAGCCCCGAAAACAGCTACGCCGGCAAACAGCAGCAACCAGCCTCCGCCTTGAACCAGAGGGAAAAACAGGTTGGCAAAATAGGTGGCTGCTCCCGAGTAACCCATGGCCAGACCCAGGGAAATGCCGCCGCCGAAAATAAAGAGCGCGGTTCCCCATTCCAGGTTGTCATTGATATCCTCCCATTTCAAAATGCCGAAAAGGACCAGGGCGCCAACACCCAGCATTCCGGTAACCGAATAGTGAACCCCATGGAATCCCTTGGTCAACCACAGAGCAAATGTCACCCCAATGATAATCAGGGTCTTTTTTTCCAGAGCACTCCAGGGACCGATTTCCTCATCAAATACAGGCAGTTTAAACTTGGGATCCGGACGAAACACCAGATAAACGATGGCAACTGCCACAGGTACACAAATAATAGCCGCCGGCATGGCATACTTTATCCAATTGAAAAAGCTAATCTCCAGACCGGTAAATTCCTTGAGAAAAGCAGCAGCCACCATACAGCGCCCCCCACCGATCAGCGATCCCATACCGCCGCAAGAACAGGCAAAGGGGAGTGACAGCATCATAAACCTGGCCGTTCTTGTGTGCGGATCAATGCCGGCAGCTCTCATCAATGGGAGCATGGTTATAATTCCAATGGCGCATGCCGCGGCATCATGCATAAAGGAAGAAGATATGCCTAAACTGATGGCAATAATAAAGGTGAACTTGGTAACACTGGTTCCCGCTTTTTTGACTATAAAATACCCGAGCCGTTTTGTAATCCCGGCTTTATCCAGCGAGATAGCGAATATTAAACAGCACATGATAAAGACCACCACCGGATGCATATAAGGCGCCCAGGCCCCTTTGACATCGCTGATTCCCATGACGACCAAAAACACGCCGATACATATGGCAGTGATTTCCAGGGGTATGGGTTCTGCCACAAAGAGAAAAAGAAGTACTGCAAGCACCGCCAGAAACCGCTTTGCTTTGGGCGAAAGACCGTTCACATAATCGACCTGCACCCCTTCTAGTTTTAACTGCGCCGCCTTATCCTGTAAAAACTGAGCCGTAGATTCAGGGCTTTTGGGATGTATTGCTTCGACGATATACTCTTTGGCCTGTTCCTTTTCAGCGGGAACTAAGGTGAAATGCTGGCTGATATTCTGCAATAATAACCGGTTGGCATCTCCGGTTAGCTTAAATTTAGTTCCTTCGGGTCTGGGTAACAAAATAACAATAATACCGAGCGCAAATGCTAAACCGAGTTGGAATTGCCTGCTTTTGAAAAACATTTTTTCTCCTTTCAAGTCTGTTTTGCTTGCTGATATGCTTCCCTGATCTTGGCCAGAAGTTCTTCAAAATCACAGGGCTTTGTAAGATAATCAAAGGCTCCGAATTTAATACCGTCTTTGGCCGCCGCTTCGGATCCATGACCGGTAAGCATAATCACGGCAAGATCCGGATCCATTTTCTTGAAGATTTTTAAAATTTCAATTCCATCCATATCTTCCATCTTCAGATCCAGGACGGCCACGTCAAAATCTGCCTTTCTTATGGCCTGTAAAGCTTCAGCCCCGCTGTAGGCCTTGATTACATCAATGTCGCGTTTGGACATCCGTTTTGCAATTATGTCGGCAAAACCTTTCTCATCATCCACAAGGAGAAGCTTTATCTGACCGGCCTTGTTTTTCTCATTTTCTGACATTATTTTCTACCTGCACCGGACAAGATGAAACACTAACTGAGCAATAAAATTGAAAATTAACGATCAACCATTTATGGAAGTCGTTTCGCTCCGAGTGCCTAAACCATCCTGCCGGTAATCTCCTTCATGCGCGCTTCTATGATTTTATTTTCATGCTGTCTCTTTTTGGCCGCGGCCTCTGATACCTTGGAAATAAGATGATCGATATCGCAGGGTTTCATCAGGTAATCAAAAGCACCCCTCTTCATTCCTTCAATGGCGGATTCCACCGTGGCATGCCCTGTAAGCATGATGACCTTGACCAGAGGATATCTCTTTCTAATTTCCTGGAGGGTTTCAATCCCATCCATGCCCGGCATCTTGACATCGAGTATCACCACTTCGAGTTTATCGTTTTCTTTTAGCCGTTTCAGAGCGTCATCTCCGCTAAAAGCCGGCGTAATGCTGAGATCTCTTTTGGTTAAACGCTTGGTCATGGCCTCCACAAATGGAGTTTCGTCATCCACTAAAAGTACGTTTGCAATAGCCATGTTATGTTCTCCTTTTTCTAATCTGGTTGTTGGTTCTCAATTTGCCCTGGATTTTCGCCCCCACGGGAATAATCAATGTACCGGATCTTCCCCTCACCAAGATTGAGAAGTTATCCATTTTCAAATCAACTCGTTGACGATTCCTCTAATAAATCTTTTGGGATGGGGATGCGGATACTGAATGTGGTCCCCTCGTTGATGACACTTTTCACATCAATCTCCCCACCCATTTTTTTGATAATGCCATAACAGATAGACAATCCTAATCCGGTCCCTTTGCCCACCGGTTTGGTTGTAAAAAAGGGATCGAATATTCTGGCAAGGTTATCCCGGTGTATCCCCGGGCCATTATCGGCAAAATCGACCACAATGGTGTCTTCATCCAAACGGCTGGTGATGTCTATGACGCCGCCCCCCTTACTGTCCATGGCGTCAACCGCGTTATTGATAAGATTCAAAAAGACTTGCTGCATCTCTGTCTGAGAGGCCTGTATGAAAGGAAGGTTCTCTTCAAGATTTGTATTAATCACAACTTTACTGTACCTGGCACTTTGTTCAGCAAGCCCGATTGCATCATCGATCAGGTCGTTCATCTGGACAACCTGAATCCTTGAATCTGTTTTTCTGGCAAAACTGAGCAGTTTGTGGGTAATTTCCTTGCATCGTTTCCCCTGGGCGTTGATCTGCTTTAACGCTCTTTGGAATTCCTCTAAATTTTCGCCTACTTGAAATTCTTCTTCCTCCAGCAAATCCTGAACCCAGCCGGCTTCTTCAACCATAATGGCAACAGGATTATTGATCTCATGGGCAATACCGGCCGCCAGTTCACCTACGGTTGCCAGTTTTCCGGTTTCAATCACCTGCTGGTTCATCAAATCCTTTTCACGATCTGCCAGTGCAATATGGCTCACCATTCTTCGGGATAATAAAATCGCCATGATGATAATCCCTAAGCCCCCTAAAAGAAAAATTAAAGCGGCAATCTTTTTAGCGCGGTACAGGTCTGAAAATGCATCTGATTTGTTTTGCTGACATACAAGCATCCAGTCGCCGTTTTTTAGAAAAGCTGAGGCGTAAATGTTTTTCTTTCCATAATCATCAACCGCTTCAACAATATAAATTTTGTCCTGGCTCTTGCTGCTGTTTTTTAATAACTCCATATACGTACTTTTGGAGGGCATAACGTCACGGAGCAGCTGGGTCTGGAATTCTCCTTGTCTGTTGAGTATAAAAGCAAATCCGGTCTTGCCGATACGAACGTTATCCACCAGGTTGTTAAAAGCCATAAAGTCGATGGTTGCTCTCAATATCCAGGTCTTTCCATGGAATCTTTTTCTTACCGCAACGATAAAGTGAGGGAGGCCCCGCAGACCCAGGAAAACATCACTGATAAAATATTGGCTTTGGATGGCCTTTTTAAACCATTCTGCTCCCGCGTACCGGGCTTCTCCCAATTTAAAGGGACCGGCATATGCAATTTGGCACCCTTCCGCATTAACCAGACCAAGATCTACAAAAACCGGGTCCAGTTCCTGCTGCAGGGTTGCAAGTTGTTGCTCCAGGAAAGATTCTTGATTCAGATTTTCACATTGAGGGCATTGTGACAGAAAGCGGATGTCGCCCAGTTTTTCATTTAAAAAATAGTCAATATTCTGTTTATGCTTTTGCACCAGTTCTTCTAAATGGGCCGCAACTTTTTCATGATAAGAGACGTGGAACTGGTAAAGGATTGCACCGCTGACCAGGATCATGGGGGTAAACGATACAATGATGACCGTCAAAATCATTTTTCTGGTCAATGATTTATAGTATGGATCCTTTTTATGGCTATCCGACGTCATATCAAAGTTCCTCTATAAGTAATTCATTTTATAAACCCATAAATGATATCAAATTGCATTCGATATCACTGCCGAGTATCTGAGTAAAAATTTTGTTAAGTTGTTTTGCGTTTTCGAAGCATTGCATAGACCGTCTTTTTAAGACCTTCAACACTGCTGCCACTCTTTTCCACAAAAGCGACTTCACTCAATATATTCGTGTCGTCGGTATAATCAGTAAGATAGGTGTGCACGACCACCGGCAAAGCCGGAATCCGATCCTGCAGCTTCTTGAATAAGGACAATTTATCGATACCGGGCAGGTCCGGATCCATGATCAAAAGGTCAAAGGTTTCGGAATGATATACCTTCTTAAGAACTTCCTGGACATTTTTTGCCAGCCCAACCCTGTAACCTTCTGCCATCAATTCACGCTTTAGAAATTCGCGGACATGCTGATTCCGGTCAGCTATTAATATTTTGAATTCTTTTTCCACACGTCATCTTTTTTGATGATAAATAGTTTCGCCCGTTTTCCCCGCAGGAGCGGGGTTTGACCGTTAGCCGATTGGCTGGTTTTTTTGATGTCTTTTCGGACTCAACCGGCTTAACCGTGTCCCGTCGTAATTGTTGCTTTCATATTTTTGGCATTTTTAAACTTTGTTTGTTTTAGGTTTATCCGGGCTAGATTTTAAGCGTTCGGCAACTGTCAATTAATAAGTGTATAACTACAAAAGCAATACCTATGCCAACAAGAGATTCAAAAAAAACTATTATAACTGACTGATAATATGGATGAATATATTAGGGAAGAAAATTGGAAACCTTGTTTACAAAAAAGATTTATGTCAGATTTTTTTACAATATGTAAAAATATGGGGATTTCTGACATTTTACTGATCTTTTTTATATTCTCACTCCTTATCGGTGTTAAATCATTCAATCAGTCAAACGGTAACCGACAATCGCACAAAAGATATGCCAAAATAGGGTTTGTGAAATGACTGGAAGTAACCCTTTGATAAGTAAGAATATTTTTTTAAGACCTGATTATGTTACCACCCAAACCGCCATTTCCCTCGCCATCTGAATAACCTTGTTGCTCACACGACCCATAAAGAACTCTTCCACATGCGATAGACCTCTTCGACCTACAACAATAGTCCCATATCCCTCCTTCAGAGCTTCTACAAGAATAGCCCCGGCCCGGCTGGGTACTCCGGTAATCAGCCGGGTAGTAATTTGATTACTATTAAAGCCGGCCTTCTCCAGATGACCGAAAGCCTCCTCGAAGACATACTCCATGGATTTTTCAGCCAGGTGCAATTCCTCTCTACCAAGATCTCTAACAGCATGAAAGAGGGTAACCTCCCAATGCAAAATATCCACCATGGTGTTGACGTAATCTATGGCCCTCATTGCTCCTTCCGAAGCATCTATGGCCACAAGTATTTTGCCAATCTTCGGAGTGCCGCCCACCACGCAGAGGGGGACATTGATCAGACTCCCAATAAGCTTATTAGCAATGCTACCACATAAAAAATCTTTCAGCATGCTCATTCCCCAGCGCCCCACAACCACTCCGTGGTAATCGTTTTGTGACTCATGGATGATGTCTCTTGCTATGCCCACCTTCCTTTCCTGGATTTTAATACGAACGGCATCCTGCGGGACGTTTTGATCCAGAAATAGCCGACGGGCTTTTTCCATAAACTCTTGTATCTCCTTCTTTTTCTGGAGTTCCCAGGCACGTGTGGTGGCTACTTTGTGTCTGTATGTAGGCTCTTTCTCGATATCCCAGAAACTTTCGGGAACTTTAGTCATTACATGGAAAAGAACCACTTCCATACGGTTCGGCGGAAACAACTGGCTCACATAGCGCACTGCTTCAAAAGCCTGATCCGAACCATCTACCGCCAACAAAATTTTTCTTCTTTCTTTTACCAAGATATACTCCTTTCTCTAATCTTTTGTTGGAGTTGTTAGTTTTTTTTGCCATGAATTAGATTAATAAATATGCCTGCAAGTTTATCTATAACAACGTATTGAAGTAATGGACTAATACGTTTCTCTTTTGACTTCACGGCGGTCCACCATATAAAGGAGAGATGCTTTTTCTCTAAGCGAATCCTTGAGCTTATTGAGCTTGAAGCGATCAATGCCGTACATGCGAATATACAACCGGCGAAATCCTTCGGGGGCCAAATCGTAAGAAGTCAGGATACTCGCCATACGGCCGCCGTATTCTCGAATCGTGTCTGACACATCTTTGATGGAACCCGGCCGATCTTCTACCTCCAGGCCAAATTGGATACCTTTTCTTTCAACACCGGTCAGTGAGATTATTGTTCTAAAAATGTCATTTTGAGTGATTGTGCCGACAATATCACCATAATGGTCGATCACAGGGACCCCGGATATTTTATGTTTTAAAAGGACCTCCGCAGTTTCTTCTATGGTATAGTCTAAAGGAACGGTGATGGGATTTTTAGTCATGACATCTTTTACTTTGATTGTAGAAATCAAATATAAGAGTTCATGAATTTCCAGGCTGGTCGCATCAGAAGCGGACGACCTTTTTAGGTCCCGATCCGTGACAATTCCGACGAGTTTGCCCTTTTTCATAACCGGCAGCATCTTGATATCATGTTTTTTTAACAACTTTATTGCATCATTCATGGAATCGTTTGCATCAATGGTGATAACCGGTTTGCTCATCCAGTTTTTAACTAACATGATAATTCTCCTTATGTTATCAAAGTTTTGTAAGATCTATGCTCAACTTATAGTCACTTTCACCCGTAACCTTTTTGGCGCTAAAGCCCAACTTTTTCCCCAATGCCAACATTTGTGTGTTTTCAGGCAAAACAATACCCGTCACTTTTTCAATCCCGCGTTCTTTGGAAATTGACAGAGACCGCTTGAGCAGTTCCGCCCCAATACCTTTACCCTGCCAGGGATCTCCGACAATAACGGAAAATTCTGCGTGTTTTCGGTTGTAAACATCGGTAATAACACGGGCAACGCCCAACATTTTTTCATTGAGTTCCGGCCCCCAAAGCGCCACCAGCGCAATTTCCCTGTCATAGTCGATTTGAGTAAAACGCGCGAGCATACGATGCGGGAGCATTTTTAAGGGGCTGAAAAATCGGAAAAGAATACTCTGTGGCGAAAGTGATTCAAAAAGCTGCACCAAAAGCGGGGCATCCTCAGGTCTTATGGGTCGGATGAATAATTCACCCACCTCTTCATGTGTGATTCGGACTTCATACTGGTTGGGATAAGGACTTATAACCAGATGAAGCGGGGGCGGAACCGGAGTCGACTTCAGAAGGACGCGGGCATCAATTGCACAGAAATCGTTTTTTGTAACCATAAGCGGGTTGATGTCCAGTTCCTCGATTTC
>JBARSG010000733.1:0-2119 GCA_049644625.1 Desulfobacterales bacterium
ACTTGATGAATAAACGGAGGACAACCTTGAAAAAAACAGCATTTCTTTTCCCCGGTCAGGGATCACAGTCTGTGGGTATGTGCCTTGATTTTTATCAGGAATATGACAGTGTCAGAGAAATTTTTGACATGGCAGAGGAAATAACCAAAATCAATATATCCAAACTCTGTTTTAAAGGCCCCTTCGACGAGCTTACCCAAACGGTGAATCTTCAGCCTGCAGTAACTGCTGTAAATCTGGCCTGTTTTTCTGCACTTGAAAAAGAGGGGGCCGGTCCTGATATATGTGCCGGCCATAGTCTGGGCGAATACAGCGCATTGCATGCATCAGACATCATATCAAAAGAAGATACCATCAGACTCGTTTTTAAAAGGGGGGAACTGATGCACCGTGAGGCTACCCGGTATCAAGGGACCATGCATGCAATTATCGGGTTGCCGATCAATACCGTCCAAGAACTTGTCGCCCAGGTGCAAAGAGAAGGAATTGTTGCGGTGGCAAATCACAACACCGAACAGCAGATTGTAATCACCGGAGCGCCGGACATGGTTAAAAAGGTTTCCGCCCTGGTTTCTTCCCGGGGTGCCAAAGCCATCCCCTTGAAAGTCAGCGGCGCATGGCACAGTGAATTGATAAAAGGCGCCCAGGACGAATTTAAAGAAGTTATTGAATCCATGCATTTTAACACACCGGACTGCCCGGTGGTGTTTAATGTAACGGCCGATTATGCTAAAGATCCGAGTGAAATCAAATCGATCATGGCCCGGCAGCTTTGCAGCCCCGTAAAATGGTATGACTCCGCGTGCAGGCTTATGGCGGAAAACGTGGCGGTGTTTGTTGAAGTGGGCCCGGGAAAGGTTCTTACCGGTTTAATAAAAAAAATATTGCCCGAGGATTATCCCTGTAAAATATATACGGTAAACAGCATGAAGCAGCTGGAGCGATTCTTGAAAGAAACCACTTGATTTTTTTCGGATTATAACGTTCCGTGTTGCATGAGCCTTTTTCTTTGACTACAGTTGGGCTCCATATGGATAGTAAAAGACTTTTTTATGTTTGGCAAAATTGACGGTCTCGTAAAAACTAAGAAAACTGGGCTTTTTACAAGATTGTTAAATTAATCTTTAAAAATAACAAAAAAATAAAATTTTTCTTTACATAGACATTTTGTTAATGTAGATTGATTATTTTCACAAAATCCGAGTTATTTTTTATTTCAAAGGGTTTGCCATGAAAAAGGATGATATCGAATATTTTAAAGAGCTTTTAACCAACCGGTTGGAAGAACTGTTAAGTCATGCAGATAATACGGTCTCAGGTATGACCACCCCAAAAGAAAATTTTCCGGATCCAGCGGACCGTGCTTCTCTCGAAGCAGACCGGAACTTTATGCTTCGTATCAGGGATAGAGAAAACAAGCTTATCAAGAAGATAAAAAAAGCCTTGGAACGTATTGACGACGGCACGTTCGGAGTCTGTGAAAAATGCAGTGAAGATATTTCAACGAGTCGCCTTAAGGCCAGACCGGTTACCACATTATGCATTGATTGTAAAACCAAAGAAGAGGCTTTTGAAAGAGCCCTCGGATTATAAATAAAAATGTGAAAATTGACCTTCATATTCATTCAACCGCTTCTGATGGAACGCTTTCACCGTCAGAAATCCTCAATATGGCCCAACGTCTCAATCTCGGGGCCATATCCATTACAGATCATGACACCATCGATGGAACAAAAGAAGCCCTTGCCATAGGGATACCTCCTTCCCTTAAATTCTTAACCGGTGTTGAAATCAGCGTGAATCCACCGCCGTCTTTTTCCAGTCCGGGAAGTTTTCATATTTTGGGTTATGGTATCAATATAGAGGATACGGAGTTGAACCACACACTTGCCCGGTTACAGGAAGCGAGAAAGAATAGAAACCCCCGGATTATTGAACTGCTGAATCGCATGGGGTTTGAACTGACGTTGAACGAAATACGAAAAGAGGTCGGAGAATGTCAGCTTGGAAGACCTCATATTGCAAATCAAATGGTAAAAAAAGGCTTTGTTCAATCGGTTAGTGAGGCATTTGACAACTATCTGGCAACCGGTCAACCGGCATATGTTGATAAATATCG
>JBARSG010000734.1:0-5354 GCA_049644625.1 Desulfobacterales bacterium
GATTTTTGACCCATAAGACCGTCCCATACTGGACGGCAGTTGTACTGGTCGGAATAATATTTTTTTACCAGCAGAGACTGGCAAGGAATAAAAATATCACTTTGGCCATAAGGAATTTTTTTAAAGCCAATATATACATATCCCTCATACTCTTTTTCGGAACCCTCACGGACCTTTTTATAGGTAAAATTTTATAATCTTTAGATGCAAGATTGATGAAAGTTAAAAAAAAATGATAGTTGTTGCAATTTCAGGAGCAAGCGGCCCCATAATGGGCGTTCGTCTTATTGAAGAACTCCTTAATTCAGGAGAAAAAATTGCTGCAATCGTTTCACAGCCGGCCCGCCAAATCATAGAATACGAAATCTTTCGGGGGGAAACCCCCTTTTCATCCTTGAAAGAACTGCTTGTAAAGCGGGGTCTCTCCGGCAACCATGATCTTTTGAGCGAGTTCAAAAACAATGATTTTTTTGCTCCGGTGGCAAGCGGTTCCACAAAATTCGAAGCAATGGTTGTTATCCCCTGTTCGATGAAAACACTTTCCGCCATTGTCCACGGATATGCAGATTCACTGATTACCAGAACCTGTGATGTGGCATTAAAGGAAAAGCGCAGGTGCATAATCGTGCCCAGAGAAACACCGCTCAGTGTTGTCCACACCGGAAACATACACCGGGCCGCTCTGGCCGGGATTGAGATCGTTCCCCCGGTTCCGGGGTTCTACACCCGGCCCGAATCGGTTGATGATGTGGTTAACTTTGTTGTCGGGAAGGTGTTGAACCTTTTGGGCCGGGAGCACGATCTGTTTGAAAGCTGGGGGAAAAAGGAAATATAACATGGCGCTTCCGGATAACATACAAAATAAAAAACTTCGCAGCATCGCTGAAAAGGTCTGCAACAACATTCCGGCAGGCAAAGAAGACGCTCTGTACATGCTTGCAACCCATGACATCCTGGATCTTGGCACGATTGCTCATCATATCCGGACAAAATTGCATGGAGATGTTGCATACTACGGGGTTAATATGAATCTTAACTACACCAATATATGTGAGTTGCGATGTCCCTTATGTGCCTTTTCCTGTGATGAAAATGATGAAAAGGCGTTTTTGCTTTCTCCTGATGAAATTGAGCAGAGGATACACAGTGCCGCGTGTTCAGGGATTGATGAAGTTCATATTGTGGGCGGACTTCACCCCAATCTTACCATCGACTATTTCGAGCAGATGTTGCGGCGAATTAAAAAGATAAAACCGGATATGCATATTGTTGCATTTACTGCGGTTGAATATGATTATTTTGCGAAAAAAAATAAAATTTCCCTTGAAGAAGTTTTTAAGCGGCTTATGGATGCAGGCGTCGAGGCCCTCCCCGGAGGCGGGGCCGAAATTTTTTCTCCCCGTGTCCGAGATATCATCGCGCCAAAGAAAATATCGGGAACCAAATGGCTTTCCGTCATGCGCACAGCCCACAAAATGGGTCTCAAGACAAATGCAACCATGCTTTATAATCATATCGAGACTGCCGAAGATATTGTTGATCACCTTTCGCGGATCCGTGATCTTCAGGATGAGACCGGCGGTTTTAAAACCTTTGTACCGTTACAATTCCATAGTGAGAATACGGCGCTAAAAGTTACGCATACCACGACAGGCTACGATGATATCCGGATCTATGCCACCAGCAGAATTTTCCTCCACAATGTGCCCCATTTAAAGGCATTGTGGATGTATCTGGGTGATAAAATGGCCCAGACCCTTCTCAGGTTCGGGGTTGATGATATTGGCGCGACTTATAATAATGAAAAAGTTGTTCATGCTGCCGGTGCTCGAACCCCCGATTTTGGAACAGAGAGTTTTTTAAAAAGACTGATCCATAACGCTCAACTCATACCTGAACGGACAACCGCAAGCTACCGCACGTTATGGGCCGGCCCGGAAAAGGAGTATGTATGAGGCTTGGCTATATTGACTATCTCAACTGCTATCCTTTTTACTTTCGAATGTTTGAGAAAAAACCTGTCCCAAAGATCAGCATCTATCCGGGTTATCCCTGCATGCTCAATAAAATGATGGCCCACCGGCAACTGGACATGAGCCCCATTTCCTCGGCAACTTGTGCGGAAATTACTGATGATGTGCTTGTGCTTCCGCAATTCTGCTTGAGTTCGGTAGGATATGTGGGATCGGTTATTCTGATAAGCAAAATCCCCATTGAAGATTTGAATCAAAAGACAGTGGGCATTACCAGTGCGTCACATACTTCTGTGGTGCTTTTGAAAGTTTTGCTAAAAAAATATTACCGGTTGGAACCGTCGTACATACCCACCGAACCGAGGCCGGTGCTTAAAGATATGGATGCCGCTCTGGTTATCGGCAATGATGCAATGGCAATAACCTCCGAGCCGGTCTCTTATATTTATGACCTGGGCGACCTGTGGCTTCGAAAAACCGGATTCCCCGTGGTATTTGCCGTGTTTGCGGCCAGACAAAGCGTTGTTGAAAAATATAAACTCCAAATAAAATCTGTTGTTTCTTCATATCGCAAGTCATTGCGCTGTCTTGAAGAAGAAAAAGAAAATGTCGTTTCACTGGCAAAAGCAAGATATCCGGATATTATTTATGACATCAACGGCTATTTTGATCTTTTGCAGTTTAAATTTGATGATAATTTAAAAAAAGCCTTAATGTTTTATTATGCGGTTGCCGGAGAGATGGGGTTGCTTAAAAAGGTAACCGGATTAAGCTATCTGGATGTTGAATAGCAAAGGAAGACGTGATCAAAAACAACCCACTTTATCATAAGATATACCAGGGGGACAGAATATTTCCTGAAGAAGCTCCGGATCTTTTTTCCTGGGACATCATTGACCTGGGAAAAGCCGGGAATATGAGAAGAAGATTAGCATACCCCAAAGAGGAGGTCGGGTTCATTATCGATCGGATTGTCAATTTCACCAATATTTGTGAGGCGGCGTGTGCTTTCTGTGCATTTCATGCCCGGGCCAATCTTATTCAATCTTATGAACTGACAATGGACGATATTCTCCGAAAAGTTGAAGAACTTATTGCTGCAGGAGGAACCCAGGTTATGCTTCAGGGCGGACTTCACCCGGACTATACTCTGGACAAATATATTGATATGGTAAAAACGGTTAAAAACCGTTTCCCAAAAATCTACCTTCATTCCTTTTCTCCTTCGGAAATTGTACACATTTCACGCAAAAGCTCCCTGTCCATAGATAATGTTGTGAAGGCATTAAAAGAGGCGGGTCTGGATTCCGTGCCGGGCGCGTCAGATCTGCTGGTCGACAGAATACGCGAAAAGGTAAGTCCGAAAAAAATCACGGTGGATGAATGGCGAAAAGTCATATACTCTTTGTACCGAAATGAAATGAAGTCTTCAGCAACCATGACTTACGGAATGGGAGAGACCCATGAAGAGAAAATTCAACATCTTAACGTAATACGCGATGTTCAGGATGACACTGGAATTTTACAGGCCTTTATCCCCTGGTCATTTTCGCCCGCCGGCACACGAATGGAAAATATTCTTCCGGCAACAGGTATCGATTATCTTAAGATGGTTGCAATTGCCAGGATATTCCTTGACAATATCACCTATATCCAGGCCGGGTGGCTTACCGAAGGTCTGAAGCTTGCACAGATTGCACTGACAATGGGGGCAAACGACATGGGCGGGGTGCTTATGGAAGAGGTTGTGGTAAAGGCAACCGGAATAAAAACCAGCACCAACCATAAGGAGCTTGTCCATATCATTAAAAACGCCGGCAAGATTCCTGTGCAGAGGGATTCTCGATATCGTGCGATACGGGAGTGCGGGTAAAAACCAATTTTGATGGCCCTAAAGACCTTCAGGCGTTGCTTAGAAAATATGGTTTTACCCAAGTTTCCAATTATTCACAACCATTTGGTATTGCAATAATTATCATCTGCCGGAAGGAACGTTCATGACAACCCTCGATCTTGCTTTTTCAACCTGTCCTAACGACACATTTATATTTCATGCCCTGCTTCACCACTGCATTGATACCGGAAATTTACGTTTTATTCCACACATGCATGATGTGGAGGCACTAAATAAAAAAGCTTTTTTTAAAACATTTCATATTTCAAAGCTCTCATTTTATGCCTATTTTAAGCTAAAACAAAACTATAAAATCCTTGATTCAGGCTCGGCACTCGGATATGGTTGCGGACCTCTTCTTGTGGGAAGATCTTCCGATCTTTCATTGCCTGAAGCAAAAGTCGCCGTACCGGGTGAATATACAACCGCATATCTTCTGTTGAAGTTATGGAATCCTGAAATACGCAATGTTGAAATAACCCGGTTTGATAATATACTTGAAGGGGTCCGGATCGGAAGATACGATGCCGGACTGATAATTCATGAAGGTCGGTTCATATTCCCGGAATATGGTTGTGTCCAAATAATCGACCTGGGTAAGTGGTGGGAAGGCCAAACAGGACTTCCGATCCCCTTGGGATGTATTGCCGTGCGGAAAGATCGCCCGGCCATTGACCTGAAAGATGAAATTGAATCCGTTCTTCGAAATTCGATTCAATATGCGCTAAAGAACAAAAATGCATCCAGAGAATTTGTAAAATTGCATGCACAGGAACTGGATGATCAGGTTATTGACGGGCATATCGATCTGTATGTCAACAATTTTACCCTGTCACTGGGAGATAAGGGGAGAAAAGCAATACAGACTCTTGAGGAGATGGCTCGGTGGAAAAAGATACTGTAACGGCAATCGTCATGGCCACCATGCTTGAGGCTAAGCCTTTTGTCCTGGGTATGTCTTTAATCCAGAGTCGGAAAAAACCTTTTGCCGTATTTCAGAATGACAATGTTTTTTTGATTATCTCCGGTATCGGCAAAGCAAACGCCGCCATGGCCACCGGTTATTTATGTTATAAATGTCACCCGGCCCGGGTTTGCAATCTCGGAGCAGCGGGCGCCACAGATTTTTCACATCCTCTGGGAGAGATTTTTCACATAAACGAAATTATTGAATATGACAGACATGAATTAACAACAAAAAGACCGTGCATTCATCACCCTGATATTTTAAATGGGTTTCAAACTGCCAAGCTTTCCACCAGTGACATGGCGGTTCTTGACCCTGATGAACGCAAAAAGATTTCCATGAATGCAGATCTGATTGACATGGAAGGTGCTTCAGTTGCTCAGGCGTGCAGGAAGTTTGATACAAAATGTTTTATTTTCAAATTTGTCAGCGATACACCGGATCATGCAAAGGACGAAGATATTGTGGAGAATATCAGACGGCATCGTTCATTTTTTTATGAGTTTTTTATCCGCTCTGT
>JBARSG010000735.1:0-2324 GCA_049644625.1 Desulfobacterales bacterium
AAGGACCAGGTTTTTCAGGGCAAAATAAAGTTGAGAAAGGTTATGCTTTAACACCTAAATTGGATTTGACATTCCGTCGACAAACAGATTATTCTTTTTAGAAAGGAGGTCGATCATGAAAACACTCAATTCCAAAGACAAGGCCCCCCATTTTGATCTTAAGAATCAGAATGGTCAGAATGTAAGGCTTTCCGATTTTACCGGAAAGAGACTGTTTCTTTATTTCTACCCCAAAGCCAACACCTCCGGCTGAGCCACCCAGGCAAAAAATGTGCGGGACGCACTAAAAGAACTAAAGGGCAAAAAAATAGCCGTGTTAGGAATCAGTCCGGACAAGCCCGAAACACAGAAAAAATTTGATGGCAAACACAACCTGGGCTTTTCCTTGCTCTCTGATCCGGACCATAAAATTGCGGAAGCTTATGGCGTTTGGGGTGAGAAAAAGATGTGCGGTAAAACCTTTATGGCTATCATCCGTTCATCATTTCTCATTAGTAAAAACGGAAACATCGAAAATGCCTGGTACAAGATCAGCCCAAAAAATACCATTCCCGAGCTGATGAAGGTACTGGATTAACATGGCGCATTACCAAGACATTAAAGAACAGATACGAGAACTTTTCACTAACCAAAAACTGGCCGTTTTATCCACTCATCATTCCGGACAACCCTACGCCAATTTAGTTGCTTTTGTAGGCAAAAAAGACCTTAAAGAAATTTTTTTTGTAACCTCGCGAACCACGCGAAAATTTGCAAATTTATCGGCGGATCCAAGGGTCGCAATATTGATCAACAGCAGTTTGAACATGGATTCTGATTTTCATGAGGCGGTATCCGTGACGGCCCTGGGCAATGCCAAAGAAATCAATGGCTCCGAAAAAGATGAAATTCTCCGTCTTTACTTAACCAAACACCCTTATCTGGAAGCATTCGCAACATCACCGACATGTGCCGTTGTAGGCGTCGCCATAACCACATATGTTATGGTGAAAAACTTTCAACAGGTCATGGAGTTGCACATCGATCAATGAACTGGATGGTATCACCGTTAGAAATCAAACCGGATCATCGTAGCCGCATCGGTCCAAAAGCGTATGCGTTGTCTGTCATGGCCCGAGAGGGATTTAAGATTCCGGACACCTTGTTTCTCACTGTTGATGCGTACAACGCGTTTGTGAATGCCGGCGGACTTCGAGAACGCATACTTCTTGAGTTGAATCGTAAGAAATTTAAAGACATGCGATGGGAAGAGATTTGGGACTGCGCCACCCGCATTCGAAATATATTTCTGAAAAAGCAGATCCCCGAGCCGCTCAACGCATACTTAACCCAAAAAATTCAATCCCGCTTTACCGGTAAGACCCTTGCCGTCCGTTCATCCGCCCCGGATGAAGATGCTACAGGATCTTCCTTTGCGGGCCTGCATGAATCATTCATTAATGTGCGGGGAACGGAATCGGTCCTCAAGCATGTTCGATTGGTCTGGGCGTCATTGTGGTCTGACGCTGCCCTCCTTTATCGCCAAGAAATTGGATTGGACGTTGGAAAAAGCGCCATGGCAGTTGTGCTCCAGGAAACGGTAACGGGAAATCGATCCGGTGTGGTTTTCAGCCAGAACCCCAATGATGAGACCCAAGGCATCATTGAATCTGTCTACGGGCTGAACCAGGGACTTGTGGATGGAAGGATAGAACCGGATCGGTGGATTCTGGATCGCGACAAAAAAACAGTGCTGTCCCACACACCGGCCCAAAGAAAACATTGGATGATTCCAGCAGAACACGGTGTGGAGACCGCGCCCTTGCCCGAAGATTTGTCCAATCGGCCCCCTCTGAGCAACCAGGAGGCACTGGGTATATGTGTTTTGGCCAACCGAGCAGAAGGGTTATTCAAGGCCCCGCAGGATGTTGAATGGACCATTAAAAATGATACGCTCTATGTCCTCCAATCGCGTCCCATAACAACCCTGTCGCCCGGTGAAACACAAGATAAACGTGCCTGGTATCTCAGCCTTCATCGAAGCTTCGAAAATCTAAAGGCCCTTCGTACTACCATTGAAGAGACGCTGATCCCTGAAATGTCAAAAACAGCCAAAGAACTGGCGGAACAAAATATTACGGTGTTATCCGATCGACAACTCGCGGATGAGGTCAGACGACGCCGGAAGATTAACCAACACTGGGTTAATACATATTGGGAAGAATTTATTCCGTATGCTCATGGGATTCGCCTTTTCGGCCAGTACTATAATGATGCCATGCGGCCGGATGATCCGTATGAGTTCATGAATCTTCTTACCCAAACCAAAATGGTGAGCCTTGAAA
>JBARSG010000736.1:0-7377 GCA_049644625.1 Desulfobacterales bacterium
GCCAGCATAGGTCCCGGGATGAGATCACCGATAGCATAGATGGAAGGAATGTTGGTTCGATATGCTTCATCCACCAACACATGGCCGGTTCGAGAATCGGTTTCCACGCCGATCTCTTCCAACCCCAAATTTTGCGTCAAGGGCCGTCTGCCGACCGACACCAGGAGACGATCACAAGCAAGCGTATCTTCTTTACCGTTAGATTCCAATGTCATCCGTACTTTGTTTCTAGATATTTTGGCGCCGGTAACCTTTGTGTTTAGGTAAATTTCCAGCCCCTGCTCTTTGAGAATCCGACCCAGGGTTCGGGCCACCTGACCATCCAGGGTGGCGGCAATTTGAGGCAGCATTTCAACAACAGTAACGTTTGCGCCCAGGCGAAGCCAGACCGATCCCAGTTCCAAACCGATATACCCCCCTCCCACAATACCCAGGTGCTTGGGAACCGTTTTAAATGAGAGGGCTTCCGTAGAAGTGACGATATGTTTGCCGTCAAATTCCAGGCCGGGCACTTGAACCGGCGTACTGCCAGTGGCAAGAATGATCGACCGGGTTTCAAGGGTCTGCAGTTTCCCCTTGCCCGAAGAACCGGAAGATTTCGATATTTCAATGCGATCAACCCCGGCAAGCCGTGCGGTTCCGTGAAACACCCTGATGCTGTTTCCTTCAAGGAGTTTGCGAACATTATCCGTGAGGTCTTCAACCACCTGTTCTTTGCGTGCCATCATTGCCGGCAGATCCAGACTTAATTTGCCTGTTTTGATCCCGTGGGAAGCAAAGTGATCTTTAGCTAGATGAAAGTATTCACTGGAGTCCAGCAACGCTTTACTCGGAATGCAGCCGATATTAAGACATACCCCGCCTAAACGAGCCTCCTTTTCAATACAAGCCACCTTTAAGCCCAGTTGGGCCGCGCGTACGGCTGCCACGTATCCTCCGGGGCCTGTACCTATAATAATAAGGTCGTAAATTTCTTTCTGTGTCATATTTAAATCTCCATCATAATCAGTTCCGGATTCTCAATGATTTCCTTAATCCTTACCAAAAAGGTGACGGCTTCTCTGCCATCCACGATTCGGTGATCATAGCTAAGGGCCACGTACATCATGGGCCGTATTTTTATCTCATCATCGACAACCACCGGTCGTTTTTCAATTTTATGCATCCCTAATATGCCGCTTTGGGGCATATTTAGAATCGGGGTGCTGAGCAGAGATCCGAAAACTCCGCCGTTACTGATAGTGAATGTGCCCCCCTCTAAGTCGGCCAGTTCAAGGCGATTGTTTTTTATTTTATCCACATAGTCGACAATAGCCTGTTCGAGTTGGGCAAAGCTTAAAGTCTCAGCATTACGAATGACCGGGACCACCAGACCGCGGGCGGTGCTGATGGCAACGCCGATATGGTGATAGTGGTGGTAGACAATCTCTTTCCCGTCAATAAATGCGTTAATTTCAGGGAATTCTTTGAGGGCGTCCACGCACGCTTTGATAAAGAAGGACATAAATCCCAGGGATACGCCATACTTTTCACGAAAGCTTTCCTTGAACTGGGTCCGGATGTCCATGGTACGAGTCATGTCGATCTCGTTAAAAGTGGTGAGCATGGCGGTATTCTGTTTGGCTTCCACAAGGCGTGATGCAATACGCTGGCGAATCGGACTCATGGGTTTGCGGCTAATCTCTTCCCCTACGGGCGGAACGGGTTCCGAGGATATTTCAAGATCTGAAACCGGAAGTTTCCGGGTTTCCGGCGGCGCAGGTTCGGAGACCTGAACCGCTGCTTGGGCCTGTTCCAGGTATAAGAGAACATCGCCCTTGGTAATTCTGTTGCCCGGCCCGGTGCCGGTGACGGCGGTAACATCAATATTTTTTTCAGCAACCAACCGCCGTACCGATGGCGGAATGATTTGCCGTATTTCGGGCAGTGGCGGTTCCGTGGGTGCTTTTTCGGGTAAAACCACAGCCGGAGCCGGTTCCTCGATTTCTACCGGTGGCGGCGAAGGCATGGGCTCTTCTTTTTTTGGCGGGGCTGGTTTGGATGGATAAACCGGTTCACCTTCGGTTTCGATAATCCCTACAACCGTACCGATGGCAACGGTTTCCCCTTGGGATACCCGGATCTTTAAAACTCCTGACGCCTCGGCCACGATTTCCAGCGTTACTTTGTCGGTTTCCACAACAAAGAGCGGGTCGTCTTTTTGAATCGCATCTCCGTCCTTTTTGTACCATTCCACAAGAACCGCTTCCTGCACGGATTCTCCAACATTCGGAATTTTGATTTCTATCTCCATGGTTGCTCCTTTGCAGTTACTCCAAAGGCGAAAACTTTAGGGTTTTACTTTTCAGCTATTCCCAAAGCCTCTTGGATGACGGCATTCTGCTCCTTACGATAGACATTGGGAAAACCGGTTGCCGGGCTGGCTGAGGCTTTTCGACCGATATATTCAACCGGCTTTCCGGTTAATTTTTCGAGGCGACGACCCATAAAAAACCACGCCCCCATGTTCTCCGGCTCTTCCTGAACCCAGAAGTATTGCCTGGCTTTGAGGTATTTTTTGATCACATTTTTCAGCTGCCTTTCAGGAAAGGGATAGAGCTGTTCCATGTGCACAATAGCAGTATCCCGTTTTTTCACTTCTCGGCGTTTTTGAAGTAATTCATAAAATATCTTGCCGCTGCAAAAAAGAATTCGGTTGCCGTTTTTTATGTTATCCGGATTGTCAAGCACTTCCTGAAATGATCCAGAAGCCATATCGCTGAGGGCGGAAACTGCCAGTGGATGGCGTAACAGACTTTTTGGCGCCATAACCACAAGGGGCTTGCGAAAATCACTTATTATCTGGCGCCTGATGAGGTGAAAATACTGGGCGGGCGTTGTGAGATTGCAAACCTGGATATTATCGCCCGCACACAACTGGAGAAACCGCTCCAGGCGGGCACTGGAATGTTCAGGCCCCAACCCTTCCCATCCGTGAGGAAGCAGCAAAACCAGGCCGCTTAAGCGCTGCCATTTTGTTTCTCCGCTGGCAATGTAAAGGTCGATGACCGATTGAGCGTTGTTGGCAAAATCGCCGAACTGGGCTTCCCAGATGACAAGACCTTTAGGCTGTGCCATAGAGTACCCGTATTCGAAGCCAAGGATACCCGCCTCGGAAAGCATGCTGTCATACACCGAGAAGAGGCCTTGGTTTTTACCGACCCTATTCAGTGGCAAATATTCTTTTCCGTTTTTGGTATCAATTAACACACTATGACGCTGGCTGAAGGTGCCTCGGCCGCTGTCCTGGCCACTCAAACGGATGGGAATACCTTCTGCCAACAACGAGGCAAAGCAAAGGGCCTCTGCATTGGACCAATCGATACTTTGTCCCTTTTCAACGCAATCGAGCCGTTTTTTTAACAGTCGTTCGAGTTTGGGATTCAAGGAAAATTCATCCGGAACGGTATTCAGCTTACGGGCAAAAGAAACGAGTTTTTCCTCCGACACTCCGGTTTTCAGAGCATCATGAGAATAACGTCCGTGAAAATTTTTCCAGTTTTCATAAAACCGGGATTCGGGAAAGACACAAACGCTTTCTTTAACCGCCTGAAAGGATTTTTGTAGGTTGGTGTTTATTTTTTCCTGAATAACATCCAGGTCTTGTTTTTGGACATGGCCTTCTTCAATTAATTTTTGGGAATAAACTTTGTGAATGGACGGTCGTCCCCGGATTCGTTCATACATCAGAGGTTGAGTGAAATAGGGCTCGTCGCCTTCATTATGACCGTACCGGCGATAACATATCACATCTATAACAACATCTTTGTTAAATGCCTTCCGGTATTCGGCCGCAAGTCGGACGACATGAATAGCGGCTTCCGGATCTTCGCCGTGGACATGGAAGATGGGGACCATCAGCATTTTAGCCACGTCAGTGGCGTAGCGGGTGGAGCGGGCATTTTCGGGAAGTGTTGTATATCCGATCTGGTTGTTGATTATCAGATGGATTGTGCCGCCGGTTTTATAGCCTGCTATCTGAGACATATTAAGGGTTTCGGTCACAACACCCTGGCCGGCAAATGCCGCATCACCATGGATTAATAGCGGTAGGACAAAGCCCTTTTTTTCGCCTCCGAGGATGTCCTGGCGGGCCCTGGCAAACCCTTGAACAACCGGATTGACGGACTCTAAATGGCTTGGATTGTTGACCAGAAATATGCGAAGAGATTGACCCTCGTAGGTCTTTATATCCGCCAGATAACCGTTGTGGTACTTGACGTCGCCGGAGCCAAAGATGTTATCCGGATCATGGCAGCTTTCAAATTCACTAAAAATTTCTTCGTAAGACTTGTTCAGGACATTGGTCTGGACGTTCAAACGGCCGCGGTGGGCCATGCCGAGAATTATTTCGCGGCAACCCTGCCGGCCGGCGAAACTGACAAGAAGATCAAGCACGGGAATAATCGCTTCAGCACCTTCCAGGGAAAACCGCGTCTGGCCCAAATATGTTTTGTGAAGGAACTGTTCAAAAAGGGCGGATTGATAAAGTTTTTCCAAAATTCTAAGCTTATCTTCAGGATTAAGATCCGGGCGATTTCGAACCGGTTCCATGCGATCCTGCAACCAGCGGCGTTCATCAGGATCCTGCAGATGCATAAATTCTACTCCAATGGATCTACAGTAGGTTTGTTTAAGAATATTGATAATATCCCGCAGCGAAGCTCGGTTGCTTTTGGAAAAACTTTGGGCATAAAACATCGTATCCAGATCTTTTACGGTAAGATTGAAAGCAGCCAGGTTCAGTAAAGGATGGTCGGTGGGACAGGACGTAAGCGGGTCCAGACAGGCCAGTAAATGGCCGATATTACGATAACGGAATATCAGTGCTTGCACATTGGATTGTTGCAACGCCTGATCTTCATCACAAACGGTAACGGCTTCTCTATATTGGCCGCCGGCCAATTCAAAGCCCTCAAAGAAAAAACGCCAGTCCGGAGATACCGCGTTGGGATCGGCTTTCCACTGTTTATACTGGGCGTCGATGAAGTCCACGTTCAACGTTTCAGATAGGTCCATGCTCTTGTGCCTAATTTTTAATATCTGTCATGGGTCACCGACATCTGTCTTTTAGTTTTTCTCCTTGATGATTATAAAAGTGCACCGGTTGTTCCATAAGAAATCCTTACGGGCAACATCCCGGTTATTGCCGGTCAGGAATTAAGGGTTCACTCAAAAAGAATTTCGCATTTTGGATGCCGATAAATTCCGACCGGCTGCGTTACGAAGACTCGAAATAAAATGACTAATCTCCCAGCTTAGCCATATGGTCATCGTAAAGGGTTTCAAGAAAAAGTTTGTGCTTTGCTTCTTCCTGGCAAAGCACTTTGAGGACTTTAATGTGCTCGGCATTATCCGTTTTTTTCTGCAGTTCATTATACATTTTTAAAGCCTGTTCTTCCCGCTTCATGGCCAGCCGTAAAATATCCGTATAACTCATTCCATCCTGATATTGTAGATCGATCATATAGTCGCTCCGTTTCATATCAGGTATCCATTTGAATTTATATTCTTCCAGCGCCTCTTTATTACTTTCCAAATTTTCAAGCATGGACTGATGCTTTTTCTCTTCTTCGGCCATCTCTCCCAAGGATTCTCTAACGCCTGCAAAAGAGGTCTGTTTCGCTGCATCCTTATAAAAAGCGGCGGCTTCCTTTTCTTTTTCTATGGCAAAACCGATAATCTCCTCAAAAGACTCAAAACTCATATTACCCTCCTTTAATGTATTGGTTTTCTCACTTATGCGTTTGCTTTGGGTTGACAGGGTTTTTGAAGAAAATCATAATCTCAAAATATACTCTTATCAAATTTTAAAATTTTTGCAACAAATATGACATACCTATTTTATAGAGATCGAAACAGCAGTTGCGGATATTATACCTTGCTTTTTCACCAATATTAAAAATATTTTTTGAAATCGGCGCTTTTTATTGTAATTATGTATTTCAGAAAAGTGCTTAATTGTGTCTTATGAGACAATTTTGTATCAAAATTAATTTTGATACAAAATAACGTACCAGAACACAGGCATTACGGCATCATTTTACGGTAATACCCGTCTGATATCCGAATAAGACTATGCCAGCCTTCTTCTATTCGTCGCTGGGGAAATATATATAACATACTGTAAATAAAGTAATTTATTGAGACATGGTTTTTTGGGTCATTTTCCTAAAACCCCTGGCTCAGACCGTAATTATAGGCTCCTAATCATAGAATCCTTGTTCCTGAGACATTGCAATCACAGATTTTCCTTACAGACCCGTCGCACCAGGGCGGGTCATTACTCCATTATTTTTACCCCGTGAAACTTTTTTCTATTTCACCGGGGCCAGTATTCCAACATTCCAATTGTGAGCACTTCGTTTCTCAGCATAAACTCAGTGAACTAACTGGTTCCTAAGTTGAGCTGCTGTTTGAGCCAGTTTTTTACTTCGCCATCAACCGCATAAACCCCTTTGAAATTACCATTAACTTCAAGAAAATGTGCTTTTATAGCCTCCGGCATATCAATCTTTGCAAGTTCCACTGCTTCTTCAGAATTGCGCTGGATAAGATAGATTATCGGTGTTTTTCCCCAGGTATTTACCACAAAATAGTGGGAAACATCTTCTTTTGATCTGATTACATAATTACCGCTGGCCCAGTTGTTTCCCCATTCAAGATACAGTCGAACGGCTTCTTCCGGAGTCATTTCCCAGTCTATGGCATTTAGTAGATCTGAGTTCTGTTTTATATCTTTTAATCTCATCATCGGATATCTCCTTTACCGATATGTATATTTCACTTGTCTAAAATTCTTAAAAATCAGAATGAACCCTGCTTGTTAAACATCATGTCAATCCTGCTTGCCTGATTAATTGCAGCAATAAACGTGCCACCGCAATTTCGGTGAAGAGGGGCCTTGAAATAGGCTTCGAATTTCACAGTGCCGGCAGGAATACATAGAGTATTTCGAGGAGTAACATTTGATCCTGACTCAGGAATTCGGCCCCGGTAAGGTGTAGGTATGCCATGCTTGCGATCCCGGTTGTGATCGGGGAGGGGTGGATGGGAGACAGACCTTGTCCTATTGTTTTATGAGACACATTTGTGTCAAGATAAATTTTCAACCAATCCGTATTATGTTCCTGGGAATTTGAAAGGCTCGATTCAGGGTAAAGCCGGTTCAGTCTTTGGTAGCCATCTTTAAAAAGGGGAGGGATATCTCCCAGGGCAAACGCATTTGAATCCCAATACAGGGAGAACGCTCCACGACGGCGTGTATCTCTTTCCAACCGACTGAAACTTGTGCTTAAGCACCCGTAAGCCCGAGCCGCGCCAGAGTTATTAAGAACA
>JBARSG010000737.1:0-2586 GCA_049644625.1 Desulfobacterales bacterium
AAAAACAACACCTCCCGCAACACCCTGAATCAAACCGCAAAGCCCATTGCCGATAAGAATAGCGCCGGCCATGTCCTTAAATTTTTGAATCAGTTTTTCGTCCTGCTCCCTTGGCAGCGGAGAAAGATCAATGATAAATGCAATCAGTTTGCCCCCGTCAATTAAAAGATAATAGATAATAAGGAGCATAAAAAAGAAATACATAAAAAATTTGAGTACGTTCGAGGCAATAGAACTGGCCTGCTGAAATAGAAAGAGGCCCACGAATTTTCCGAGTTCCGAGATCGCCTTATTTACCTCTTCACCTGTAATTTTTATATTTAAACTGGAAAGAAAAAGGTTTGCTCGTTCAAGGACCTTGCTGCTTTCAAGCAAGGGCTTGATCTGGTCGCTGATTGCCCCGGCCTTTCCCATAAGATACAGTCCGTAAGCTTCTTTTGACAAAATGCCCACAAAAAACACGATCGGGATAAACAGGATAAAAAATATAAAAGCACAGGTTAGCAGCGATGCAAAAAGAGAACTGATTTTTTTGTTTAAAAAATCATACATTGGTTTGAAAATGCCCGTCACCACAGCGGCAAGAACAATAACAGACATAAAAGGCCAGAAAAGCCGGCCAAGAAAAAAAGCTGACACAAGAAAAAGGGCCAGAAAAAACCACAAAATAATATTATGGGAAGTTCTATCCGGCATAGGTCCTCCAATTAAAAACTACGTTTCGTTATCACAGGCTATATTGTTCCTACTTCAGGGACCCGGCCAACCTTGAAGTTCATTGGTGACAATAAGATCAACAGCATCCCCTTTCCTAATTAATAATGGAGATGATGTTGTTATAATCGAGAAAGATATCGTGTAAAAATGAGGGAAGGTGTTTTACTTACTCGCAAATCCACCAGCCACAAATAAAAGAAGGGTTTCATAAACGAAAACCGAAACATAGCTATCACATAAACCATAAACAATCCCGCCGCCAATGATGGCCGGCACAGCACAAACAACCAAGATACCCAACCTTCTGCTGATGTTCATCTGTGTTAATCTCCTTTAAAGGGTGAACTGTTACCTCAATTGAGCGAAAACGCTCAGTTAAAAGTTATTTGTTATCCGTTATTCGTTATTAGAAATAATATGAACCTCTATTTTATATTTCTATCAACGGTGAGATATAATTTTGATTTTAGATATCAGAAAACCAATAACCATTAACGAATAACGATTAACGCCTAATTGAGTTTTAACTCGATTAGGGTGTTAAATAGTTTCTCGAAACGCTTTTCACTCCAAATATATAAGGTTCAAAAATCAACAACTTGATAATATTAGATTTTTCCTCTTTTTAGTACGGCGAAGCCGCATTATATAGAATCGCGCAACGATTGTATAATTTGTAACAATAACATTTAATTAAGTAAAGGAAAAACAGACAAGCCTCTTTATTTTTTAGTATAGTCATAAAGGTTTGACGATCATGGGTTTTTTTAATAACATACAAAGAATTTTATGGTCAAAGGTCTCGAGACAAAATGTGCCTGATTATATTCTCCTATGATATGCATCCCCGTTACCGGTTGATATTTGCTGCCAACCGGGACGAATATTACAACCGTCCCACAGCGCCGCTTTGTTTTTGGGATGACGCGCCGGATATTCTTGCCGGCCGTGATTTAAAGCATAATGGAGTGTGGCTTGGGGTTTCCCGGACCGGACGAATTGCGGCCATCACCAATTTCAGGGAACCTGATTTTCAGATTGAGAATGCGCCCTCCCGTGGTCATCTTGTCAGCAATTTTCTGGTTTCAAAAGAATCTCCCAAAAATTATATAGAACATGTTAAATCTATGGGGCACAGATTCAACGGATTTAATCTTTTTATTGGAGACAGGGCTGAGCTGTTTTATTATTCAAACAGGAAAAACCACATTGAGAAACTAAAACCCGGCTTATACGGTGTGAGCAATCAGTTTCTTGACACGCCATGGCCCAAGGTTACCAAAGGAAAGGCTGGTCTCAAAAAACTGATTGATAACACTGATAAAATTGACTGCGAAGACATATTCGGCATTCTGAAGGACAGCTCTTATCCGCCGGACAGCGAGCTCCCCGACACTGGCCTCGGCCTCAGTTGGGAACGTGTTCTTTCCCCTTTGTTCATTACAAGCAAATTTTACGGAACCCGTTCATCTTCAGTCGTTTTAATCGAACGGTTTGATAGAATAACATTTTTGGAACGGACATTTATTTCAGACGGCGCTGTATCCAGAGAGGAAAAAACCCGAAAATTCACCTTTGATATAATATAATGTAGCAAAATACCGATAAAAACCCTTGACAAACCCACCATAGCTGCTTAAAATTTCTAAAATATGTTCTTTTTCATCTTTATTTCCCCAGATTATCTCTTTATGGGGGCGAAACGGCTTCGACGGGGATAAAGAAGCATCGGCTGCATGCCAAGCTCCTGCCGGCTTGTAAAAATGGTGGGGAACTTAAAATAATCGCAGACGATTATAATTACGCTTTAGCCGCTTAAAGGCTAACGTCCTGCCGGATCATTCCTGCGCATCCGGTAAGGACGTCGAC
>JBARSG010000738.1:0-1878 GCA_049644625.1 Desulfobacterales bacterium
ATTATACCCTTGTTACCAAGGAATTCTAAAATACATCCCTCGGGTGTGCAAAATTGCGGTGGAGGATTTTCTTTAGTTGGTACTTTAAGTCTCAACTCAAAAGGAAGAGGCTTTATAAAATAAAACCATGTTTTGATATTGTTCTGTTGCTTTCCGTTAATAACAGTAATATCGCCCTTCCCGCCAACACCTGCAAAGATACTAGTAAAACTTGCGTCATTATCAAATTTAATCGTAACTCCACCTTTTATGGGAATGGTACCATAATCCCCAGAAGCAATTCTAATAGTATCTCCTGGCTGAGAAAGCCACATCGCCTCTTCGTAAGAATATAAGTCTGGTACAATGTATTCTTCCATTTCAACAGCTCTTTTTAATCATGAATAAAATTTTGGATAACGGGCGCGAGATGAGCTGCACCCCCGACTTGGGGAAAATGATGACAGCCCCTTTCGCGGTTTTCGTGATAGTTGTTTATTTTTTATGATTGCTCATTTGCTTCAGTTTGTGTTCTCAGGTCATCATTTTTCCCAACCAAGTGGGCAAGCGAAGCGGCGCTCCATCGCGAAACTTACCGGCACCGAGGGCCGCCAGGCCCTTGGTGTCAGGTGAAGCGACAGGTTAGGTTTCCTCATTGCTAAATGTAATATTGTCTACATCTAACTCAACAAACATTCCTGGACCACTACATCTTACTATTTTTCCTGACACGGTTATTAGGGAGCCACGACGTGCTACTTTAAGCTCAGGATACTTCTTAATGGACGCAACAAAATGAATACTGTAAGATAAGCTTTCTGTATGCAACCGAACGTTCACATCGTTGGCTTTGTGTTCATAGAAATGTGGTTTTTCAACTTCCCATAGTTTGCCTTCCCATTTCACATAAATGCCGTAATAATTCTGACCAATAGATTCCTTCTGAAATGGTGGAGATTCATTAATTTCGTCAATTATTCTTTTTACAGTCAATTTTGATATCTCATTGGACAGATCTTTTCTCTCCACTTCTCCTTGTATGTTCTTCTTGTTGATTTCACTTGAAATTGAATCTTTCCTGTCAATACTGGGGATTACTTGTTTGGAGCCAATCGCTTGATCCCGTCTTATCTTAATTTCGACTTCTGTCCCGTTGCTCCCAGATGGTTTTACTCTCACGTAAATGAAATTGGCGACAGGCACAATAATTACCACCGCTGCACAAATGATCATTCCAATTAAAACTGTGCTTGCCCATTGAGCGTCGAGGGATATTGCATAAATAAAAACACCGGTCATGCACAAAACTACAATTACACCTGCGATAGCGAATATCTTAACATCTTTATTCATCTTGTTTTCCTACAAACCTAACATAGATTAGACGGCCTAATAGCCATAGTTAATTACGGCTATTTGCCGCTACAAAGTTAAAAAGTATAAATAATACAACGTATTAGTATTCACCTTTGTTTTATATTGAAATGTGAAATACGGCTAAAATGAAGCCTATTTCTAATATGCGGCTGTTTTGCCGTATAGTTCTTTTTTTATATATTTTATAACATTATAATATCACAGAAAATAATAATGCGATTAAGGCTTATATTGATCCTGGGAATACGTCTAACCAGGGTTTTTCATGAAGAACTCAACAAGTTTATAAGAAGCAGAATTTCAGGCAGCTAAATTTTGTAGTAACAATATTTTGTAACAACAATCTGTCATTATAAAATTCAATGAATTTAAAATTAACAACATGACAAATATTTAATAAATAAATCCGATACTGTTTTGCATATTACTAAAAAATTGTCAATAGTCCAAAGCGATTAAAACTTAGGGGTTTCGCCCCTATTGGGATATTGGGATGATGGCCCCGGTGAAATAGAAAAAAGT
>JBARSG010000739.1:0-3168 GCA_049644625.1 Desulfobacterales bacterium
CCTTCAGACCATCTCATGGTTTATTATAGTTTGTTGAGTTTGGGTAGTATCTAAAATAGTATATGATAGATATTTCCCTTTGTCAAGACCTTAACGGAGACTGATAAAGATTTAACTGGATATGTCAATTTGTTGGAGTTGAATGTAAAATAAAAAAGCGAATATAGGACGTTTCGCTTCAAACCTATCCAGTCCAGCGAATTATCGGTGAAAATTGAAGATAACGTTCCAGAATCATGCATTTTTTAAATCTATTGCAGATTATTGGGGTTAATCGGAAACATAACATATTGAACCAGACAAGGCATGCAAAAATAGAAGATTGATTGCCTGAAGCTTGACTCTGTTTCTGACAGGCTTTATATCAGATTTCGAAACGAAATCAAAATGTTTGGAATCTTGATTTTTTATGCTGAAAGGCAAGTCAAGCATCGAGTCAATAACGGGACGAACAGCCTTCAGTTGTTCCGACAATTTGACACCTGTCATCCGCGGCCTTGTCATATCATCGTTTAGGAAAGCCGATTTTTCTCCTGCCTGACCGCTTCATTTAGATCTTTAAAGATGTTTGGAAGCTTTTTGGTGATACGTTCCCAGGAAACAGTCTGCGGTGTTTCAAAAAAGGATCGTTTTATTTGATTTTCCACTGATAGAATTGTATCGGCTAACCCCGCATCTAAATGCGGCTTAAATTCTGGATAGGTGTGGATTACACGCATAAACCTGCCCGTGATCAAGGATTGAGCTGTCAGAATCTCACCTGCTCGTAATATACATTTTCGGAAAACGTTTCTCATGAGGCGTTCTTCTTCGTCACGATCATAAGAAAGATTGTTGAATGCCGCTTCTTCAGAATACATGTTGATGCGTCGTTCACCAATCTTAGAGTATACCAAAGCCAGATCGCGGAAGAAATCATCTGAAACCTCCAACCCTTCATCCTCGACAAGAACGTTGATCAGAGTCGTTGCAATATCGATGGCCATCCGATTGAGTCCCTTTGTCTCATCTGCCTCGGAAACGTCCTGATGTTTATGGTCAAAAGGCTTTTGGGAAAACATTACTTGGGCAACCGATGTCGCTTTATGGTAAATTTCGATTAGGGTAAAAATTTCTGCTCCCCAGTTGGTAGCAAAGTGCATTTTTTTAAGTACATCACTGTTGAATGCAACTTCACCGGAAAGCTGATAATTGAACTGCATCAAAAAATCGATTATCCCAAGGATCTTATGATCTTTCGGTTCTATTAATTTTTTTCTCAACGCAAGCAGCAGTGGATCAAGCAGCAGCCGTTTGACCCTGCCGTAAAGCCTGTCACCTGAAATGCGGTTGTAACAGGCCTTGGAAAAGTCGTAGTCGTTAACGACCACGGGATAAAAGAGATTATTGATCTGATCCCGCTCGAAGGATCGGATATCTGCATCTAATACTCCCACCACATTGGCCCCTAACGCAAGAGCAATGCCGAAGCTGAGAAATAAATTCTTACCCTTGCCAGGCTCAAGAAATACAAATCCGGCTTCGTTCAGCACTTTATATACCTGCGAAAAAATCGGTCCGTCATTCCATTGAATGATGTAATTCTTAACTTGATATTGCTTTAGGAGATCTCGCAACAACAAGACTTCATCTTCCGAGGCCTGATCCAGGCCGAAAATGATACGGTAGAGATATCGCACTTTGCTCAGATGACTTAAAATATTTTCAAAAACTGGACGGTTTTCTAAAGCAGTAAACTCGCTTGCCAAAAGAGGGATAACCAGAACGGTTTTTTTTTGACGAGCGCTTTCCTTCAGACTGCGTTGAAGTTTGTTTCGGTCCTGTTTTACAAGGATCCGAAACGTCATCACCTCACCATGATGTTGTGCTCTTTCAATAATGTCGCACCTCCAAATTAAGCGTTAATCAATGAAAACGCGCTGTGAATCTATCACTATGTTGCTATAGGCTCGCCTATCTCCAATCTGCGCAGATGAATACTGCTTATTCCGCTGTATCAGCTAACCACAATATCTTACGCGCGCCAAATTAAGATGAATCCCTCCTTCGGATTTCAATCAGGGTAAATCCAATGCGTTCACGTTCCAATGCTTACCAAAGCTATTGTTGACTAATTCACAAGGTCTAAATCTTTCCAATTCTTGTATTATGGTTTAATACCGTCGTGTTTAACAATACATGATGGTATTCATAAAATTCGGGAGTTTTCAGTCAGAGGATCGAATAGGCCTTTAAATGATCTATACAATAAATCAGCTAAGAATGCAAATTTTCGCCATCATTGAAAAAATATAGAACGATCACTACATGTTGTGTCCGGAACTTAGAGTAAAAAAGACAGATATATTGAGATTATGTCACGAAAATCGAGCTTGCCAAACCCTTCGATCTCTTGCCATAAAGCCACCATCGCTAAAACACTTAGAAATACAGATACCATGTTTGGTGATTGTCAAGTCAAGTCCGTCCTGCGACAGTTAAATGCTCTCTAAAGGCAGTATTCGTGAATTTTCGATTTAAAGGCCAGAACACAATTAAACTTTCATTCCAAAGAAATTGATCAGAATATTGTTTAACCCCCGCCGAAGGATTGCATAGGAATAGTTCCGCTCAGCCACCTCATAATTATGATTTACCATCATCTCTTTTCTTTTGCGTGATTTTAAAAATTCCCTTACGCTTTGAACATTTTTTTTGGTGAGAAAGCCGTCCATGACAATCAGATCGAATCCCTTAGGCTCAATATCTCTTACAAATGTAGCGTACCGGTTAATCAATAGTGGCTTTTTAAAATAAACAGCCTCAAGAAACGCATTGCCAAATCCTTCATGCAGGCTGGGATAGGTAATGAAATCGGCATGAGGATAAATATCCCAAAGTGTCGGCTTACCCTTGTTATTCTCTTTATTATTTATTGGATCTGAGACGAGCATTTTCACTAATCTTAGATCAACCCCTCGTTCACGAGCTGTTTCTTGAAGCCACTCAGCATATTCATATCCTTCATCGCCTGCTTCATGGGAGATGACCAGCTTGTATCGAGGATCTTTCAAATCTTCGACCAACTCTATGGAATGTTCAATTCCCTTGCGCTGTATAATACGTGTCGGTTGCAGAATTATACGGTCTTGTGGCCCAAGTTCCAATGAATCGCGGAAGGCTATGGTT
>JBARSG010000740.1:0-11065 GCA_049644625.1 Desulfobacterales bacterium
ATACCGGCAGGCCTCCAGTATTTTGCCCGGGTTGCTCCCATGAACGGATTACCCATGGCCTTGACAAGGCCTTTCAGAATATTGGCTTGAGCGGAGAGCAGATTGTTATTGTTACCGACATCGGGTGTTCCGGCCTTTTTGATACATTTTTTCATACCCACGCTTTTCACGGACTGCACGGTCGTGCTCTGACCTATGCCGCCGGCCTGAAGTTGGCCCGGCCCGAGTTGACCGTTATCGTTACAATGGGAGACGGCGGTATGGGTATCGGCGGGGCCCACATTCTTTCAGCCTGTCGCCGCAATCTCGATATCACGTTGCTTATTTTAAACAATTTCAATTTCGGGATGACCGGCGGCCAGTTTTCAGCGACAACCCCTTCGGAAGTTCAGGTGGGGTCCGGGTTTCTGAACAGACTTGAACGCCCGCTGGACGTGTGCCGGGTAGTGTCTTCCGCAGGAGCTGCTTATGTCAGGCGCTGTTCAAGTTATGCAAAAGACCTTGCCCAAGAAATAGAAAATGCCATTCGCTTTGAGGGGTTTTCAATCATCGACATCTGGGGAATATGTCCGGGACGGTATACCAAACGCAACAAAATGACGCCTCAAATCATCGAAGATTCTCTTGCCAAACTCCCATCCATAATAACTCCCATAGCTGAAAACATCAGAAAAGAATATGGCCGTCATTACAGGGAACTGGCTGCCGAACAAAAGCCTGTTCTTTCACCGGCCAAAATTGAGATAAAATTCCATGCCCCTGATTCCGGCAGAAAAGAGGTAGTCATTTTAGGAAGTGCCGGTCAACGGATTATAACCGCCGGAGAAATTTTGTGCCTGGCCGGTCTCACGGCAGGACTCAAAGTAACACAGAAAAATGAATACGATATTACCGTACTCAGAGGAGCTTGCATCAGTGAAGTGGTTCTTTCTCCGGAAGAGATCGGCTACACGGGTATAACCACACCCGACGTTGTTTTGGCTCTCAGCCAGGAAGGCGTGGATCGTCGAAAACACCTTTTTGATCATCTTGATAAAAACGCACTGATCATCCGGGCAAAGGAAATCAATCTGCCGCCTTGTGATGCCGAGGTGCAACATCCGGACTTTAAAGCGCAGAAGATTAAATCCAATGACCGGGCTCTATCGGCTCTGTCCGTTTTGGCCAAACTCGACAAAGTAATTTGTCTGGATATGCTTAAATCCGCCCTTGCCTACCGGTTCAGAGATAAAGTTCTGGCATCTGTTCTTGATCTTGTTGAACGGGTTAAGATTGATTAATGGAATCGGGGCATAAACCCCACCGCTGCAAAAACTAGCCCCGGTCGGTCCGGATACCCCTTGGATTCAAAATCAAAAAAGGTTTGTCGTAATATATTGACACGACTACAATTTTGTGAAATATTTAATTTTAATCCGATTAAGCTTCGATTCTTCATCTTGCTCTTTTTGCTCGTTCCACGATCAACTCAAAAATTTAAAACAAGAATAAGTGATGAAAAAATATATATAACGGAATGCTTATTCTAGTTGGAATTATCATCGCATTTCCTCTGTTCAGTCTCGGTTATTACACAATGGTACGGACCTCAACAACGCAATTTTGCGCAACGTGTCACGAAATCGAGTTCGCTTACACGACCTGGAAGACTTCAACTCATGTAAACAATGAACAGGGATTTGTAGCGGAGTTTTGCAGTTATAAAACTCTTCCTAAGGGCTCACTCAGAATAAACTTTTATAACTGTTCATGGGTTCTGGGTTCAGAGGCTCAGGATTTAAAGATTGTATTTCGTTAAATATTCAATTCCGGCCTGACCGGGTTATGGTTTAACACTTGTGATTATATAACATCGGAAGGTTTTTATGCTGCGTGTATTTCAGACCGATCTTCTAAATACAGACGATTTTATCATTACCCTTGAATTGGTTCCCGGAAAAGAATCGGTGGGTAGATCCGTTGACACGGTTATGGGAATTGCAAAAGATTCGTTTTCCGACGGACGAATCTCAGCAGTTTCAATAACAGATAATCCCGGAGGGAATCCTTCACTGAGTCCGGATGTTATGGGATACGAAATTTTTAAAGTCGGAATGGACGTTATTGTGCACTTTACCTGTCGGGACCTGAATCGGGTCGGTATGGAAAGCCGGGCGTTACAGCTTGCCATGATGGGCATGAAAAATCTACTGGCCCTAACAGGAGATTACACGGGTAAGGGGTTCGGAGGCCAAGGGGCGCCGGTATTCGATCTGGATTCTGTGAATTTGCTCATGATGTTGAAGCATCTCAGTGAACGAATGAATGAATCCGGTGATCCTGACGGATTTTTTTCGGGATGCGCGGTTTCACCGTTCAAATACACCGAAGCTGAATGCTTTGCCCAATACGCCAAGCTTTGCCGGAAAATTTCCGCCGCCGCACAATTTGTAATCACTCAATTGGGATATGACGCATACAAATTTGCCGAATTGATCAGCATGTTAAAATTGGCAGGAATAGACATTCCCGTGATCGGTTCCACTTATGTTCTGACTCCCAGAGCCGCAAGGATAATGAATCAAGGAGCAGTGCCGGGCGCAGTAATTACCGATAAGCTGCTGAAACAGGTTGAAGTTGAATGGAGTAATCCGAAACAGGGACGTAACATGGCTGTTGAACGGACAGCAAAGCTGGGCGCCATACTCAAAGGACTCGGCTACAACCTTTACGAAAACCCATTAAAAATACCTGCCATATCACAGGCATGGTAGTGCGTTTTAACTTCCTTACTGTGTATTTGCGAAAAGTTCATGTAGGGAGTGCGGTAACCCGAAACACTCTGTACGATGTCCCGGATCACCGGTATGCATGCTGGCCTCGTTATTTCATAATGCTAAATTGATACTTTCTTTTCGGGAAACAGGCTGAGTATATCTTCTTCTGATGCCTTACAGACCCCCCGTTCCGTTATAAAACCGGTAACCAGTCTTGCCGGTGTGACATCAAAAGCAAAATTGGCTGCCGGACTTTCTTTCGGAGGAATTAAAACATTTCTGATCGTCCCCCGGTCCAGTCCCTGGACATACCTTATTTCATCCGGATCGCGCTCTTCTATGGGTATCTCTTTTATTCCATCTTTAATCTCCCAGTCGAAAGTGCTCGATGGCAGGGCAACATAGAAAGGTATGTTGTTATCCCTGGCCGCAAGGGCCTTGAGATACGTTCCGATTTTATTGGCAACATCTCCGGTGAATGTTGTTCTGTCCGTACCCACGATAACCATATCAACCATACCGTGCTGCATGAGATGGCCGCCGGCATTGTCTGTTATGACCGTATGTTTGACACCATGTTTGCCAAGTTCCCATGCCGTCAGCCGTGCACCCTGGTTGAGGGGTCTGGTTTCGTCAACCCATACATGTATATCTATTCCGTTATTAAATGCGGCATAGATGGGCGCCGTAGCCGTTCCATACTCGATGCAGGCCAGCCATCCGGCGTTACAATGGGTAAGCAGATTAACGGTATCGCCTTGTTTTTTGCAACTGATTTCATGAATCAGGCTTAATCCGTGTTCGCCGATTTTTCGGCAGTTTTCAGCTTCTGCCTCGGCAATCTTTTGGGCTTCTTTACGTGCCATACTAAATTTTTCTGAAGCGTTGTCTGTTTTTAACACTTCAGATAAAACTTTATCCACAGCCCAGGCAAGATTAACGGCCGTGGGCCTGGCCGCTTTTAACCTTGTGCATTCCTTTATTAAGTAGTCATTCCCAACGGTATTAACCGGTGAATTCAAAACGGCAAGATATACGCCATATGCAGCCGTCACCCCTATTAAGGGCGCCCCTCTTACATACATCTCCTTGATGGCCGTGATAACATCATCAACGGTTTCAAGATCCGCAATTACAAATTCGTGGGGAAGATGTCTCTGGTCGATAATTTTTACAACATTTAAATCCGAATCGAGCCAAATGGGTCGGAGATCTTTGCCGTCTATTTTCATAATCATAAACCTTGTTTACGAAACCATGTATATCTTTTTATTAAAAAGTTAATCAAAATAATTATATATTATAGGCCATGAAAAATCCAGGCCAATAACTGTTCAAGGAGCAATTTTGGGATCTTGTCGAAACATAATTATTCTTTTACGTCTGGTTTTTACGGCTTCAGGCACTTCCATGATTGTTTTTCCCATGATATTCTTTTAAAGTGACAAATGGCAAACGCTAAATACGAGGCACACAAGGAGGATCAAAACATGGACTTCAAGGTGATACTAACAACTTTTGGGATGATATTTCTTGCAGAATTGGGCGATAAAACTCAATTGGCGACCCTTGCTTTTGCTGTTGAAAGCAAATCAAGGGTTGCCGTATTTATCGGTTCTGCGAGTGCACTTATTTTGACCTCCTTGCTCGCAGTTGTCTTTGGATCTGCCGTAAGCAGACTGATTCCGACAAATTATATTAAAATAGGAGCCGGATCTTTATTCATCCTGCTCGGTTTATGGATGTTAGTATTTCAAGGAGCAAAATAGATAACAGAGAAGATTTCTAACCGGAGCCATAAACGGAACAGCGTAATTGTAGAAAAGAAAGCAACTTTTTCAGGGAAAGGATGAAATCCGGAACAGATTTTATAAAAAATTAATTTAAGATTTAGGTTGAAATCTAAATCCTAAATAGTTTTAAAGGGTTGTGAGCAAGTTGCTTGTTTGCCGCATTCAATCTGTCTTCATTCGATATCACCGCCACCCCTTGCTTTTGGTTGCTGTTATCGAAATATTTTTGGGCGATGTCTATGACCTGATTACGGGTCAGCGTAAGAAGTTTTTGCTTGAATTGTTTACGGGTATCGTCCGACAACAGAACGATCTTCCTGAAAAAGGCCTTTCTGGCCGCGGTCCCCGGTGGGTCGGGTTTGTCAATATCAGAGCATACCTGGAGGATTGCCTCTTTGATGTCTTCATCGCCGTAGTTGCCGGATCTTATAAAATCCCGAGCATTATCGTATATTTTTAGAGTAGAAACGATATGCGGATCCCTGTAAGAAGCGAAACAAAACTGTCCGTTTTCAGTATTGTAAACGGCAAATCCGCCATATGCCCCGCCTTTTTCCCGAATCTCGCGATGCAGATATAATGATCTAAGTATTTTGCTTATCACGGATAAGGCCGGTGCATCTTCATGTCCCAGGCGCACGGTCTCAAAAGTCTTGGCCACAAATGAAACGGATGACGATGTGCTCCACCCCTCTCTGGGAATTTGATTATCACAATCGATTTCCGGCGGCACAAATCCATGTCTTGTCTTTAATAATTCCGGTCCGAGTTCAAGTCCGTTTTGTATCGATGCGGTGGCTGAAGAAGCTGCTGAAATCGGTTGTTCTTCACCAATCAGCGCCATTTTAAAGTTGTTACGTTTAAAAAGTGTTTTGCTGATAACGAAAAGTTTTTCGGAGACGGATTTTAGTTTTTCGTCTCTAAGGTCGTCGGTTATCGCCTTTATGGTTTGAAGCTGCTGAATTCCGTGCCAGGCTTCGTTAAGTGCACTTGCTGAAGAAAAATTTCTTGAAGCCATGGACATCGCTAACCGGTGGCCGTTTTGCACAATCATCGATTCCAGGCCTGCACGGTATTCCAGAAAAAGGCTTCTTAAACGAACCAGGTCTGAAAAATCAAATTTGCACAAAAGTTCTTCAATGATGTCAAACAGTTGATCCTGATTTCGAACCAGGCACTTTCCGTTAACAGCGACAAGGGGTATGCAGGCTCCTGCATCGTCAAAACCGGTACGGGCATGGCACGACAAACCGATACCGCCGGTATACGCATCAATTCGCTGTGCCATTTCTGTATAGTCATGTATGGCCGTGCCAACCTTGGAAAAGGCGTGGCAGAAAAAAGGAACCAGGGGGACCAACTTTTTTTGCAGTAATCCGCTTTCCGCAACCCCCAAAAAATAAAAAATACCGGAGGTTGATTGCGGATAACAAGTGGCCGGTACGGTGTCATAAGAGGTTGACGCTTTCACGATTTGAACCGTGGGGGGAATCTCTTCAAGATCTAATGTGGGAAGACAGGAAACGTCCTCTTTGTATTCCTGGAGTTGTTTTAACGCGTGGGTATCCGCTTTTATTTTTTCAAGTTCGGATTGTGTCATTTCAGCACGAATCCGGTCGAGTTCTGCTGTGACTCGATGGCGTTCTTTCTGTTCCATTAACGGGTCAGGAACAAGAGTAAGAAGCACCCGGTGCGCATTTTCCAGGAAATATTTTTTAATCCGGTTTTCAAGGAAGGGCCCTTTAGAAATCTCATTTCGAAGCCGTTGAAGATCGGCATCGAACTGCAAAATTCTGACAGGATCACCTTCATGAAACCAACTGCCGGAAAATGTCAACAGCAACTTGATACCATATGGATAAGGTATGTTTGTTACCTCTTTACGATGAAACTCCAGCTGATGAATAGCGGATTCAATCATTTTTATATCAATGCCGTTTTTCGAAAGATCCTCCAGAACATTAAATACTATGGATTTAATCTTATCAGCGGCAGATTCCTCAACATCCTTCAATCCGCAGACAAACATAGTATCTCTGTTCTCAGCATCAAAGCCGGTTCCGTCACAAAGGGCTGTTCCGAGTTTTGAATCTATCAGTGCCTTTCGCAGGGGAGATGCGGGATTCCCAAGAAGAATTTGACCGAGGAGGGTTAGAATCAAAACTTCAAAAGGATCTTTGATGTCCGCGGTGAGCCATGCCATGCAAACCTGACACTTTTTTGATGGATCTTCATTTTTGTCCAATGGATAAGAATATGTATTCTTTCTCGGCGTGCTCCAGCGGGGCTGGGAAGGAACATCGGTTTTTGGATCCATGCTTTCAAAATGCGTAAGGATTTTATCATTGATAAATTTAAGATGGTCTCTTAAAGGCAGATCCCCATAGGTATAAAAAAAAGCGTTGCTGGGATGATAATGCCGTCGGTGGAAAGCCTTAAGCTGATCATAGGTCAATTCGGGAATGACCGCAGGATCTCCGCCCGAATTGTAGCCGTAGGTTGTTTCAGGATAAAGCGCATTTAAAATAGATCGGACCATTACCTGGTTCGGCGATGACATGGCGCCTTTCATTTCGTTGTATACAACACCTTTATAAACCAGTTTCACCGAATCAGAGTCTTTTGTACCCTCTTCTATTTCCAGGCGGTGTCCCTCCTGCTTGAAGCTAAGCTCTTCAATGTTAGGGTAAAAAGCGGAATCCAGATAAACATCCATGAGGTTGTAAAAATCTGTTCGGTTCTGAGTGGAAAAGGGATACATGGTCCAGTCCGATGAAGTAAAAGCATTCATGAAAGTGCTCAAACTCCTTTTAAGCATGGAAAAAAACGGATCTCTTACGGGAAATTTGTGAGAACCGCACAAAACGGTATGTTCAAGGATATGAGCAACACCGGTTGAATCAGAAGGAACCGTCTTAAAAGCCACGCTGAATGTATTTTCTTTGTCCTTGTTACTGATGTGAGTATGCCGGGCGCCTGTTAAGGTATGTTCAAGTAGATAAAGAAATGCACCGATTTCTTTAAGTTCTGAAACCTGCCTGATAAAATAGCCGAAAATACGGTCTCCTTCTCTGATGTCGGGATTGTTGCGATCCAGAAGTGTACTCATAAGTAAATCCTTAATTAAAACTGCCTAAAATATATTGTTTTTCCCCAAATAGCCCAGTCCCGCCAAACTGTCACGGAATCATCAATTACTTGACTATTTTTTCGAGTTTCCAGCCTTCAATCTTCAATGGATAATCGGTAATTCCCAAGGAGCTAGGCAGCAATATACAGACCGCGACTCTTGCGGACAATTTTGTCCATTTTATGCAGACGATAAATAATATTGCGAAGTTTTTTGTTTTCAAAACCTGTTCTCGCCTGAATATCGGCAAACGCTACACCCTTTTTGAATCGTTTAATTACTTCCAGCGCTCTGTCCGTGGAAGTCATTACGGTTTTGCCGGTTGATGCTCTGCTTTTGGAGGCTTTTACACCGGAAGTAGCGCCGCCTTTGTCGGTCAATGCAGACGACTTGATGAGCATTTCCAGACGATCCATTTTGGCCATGAGTTTGTCGATATCTTTCCGGGTCGGAATATTGTAATACTTAAGGAAGAACTTTACCATTGCATCAAAACTTACGGATTTGCCTTTTCTCTTTGCCATGTGATCCTCCTTATATGACGGTTAGGATGGAAAGATGACTAATATAAGCAAAATATCAATATTAAAACTATTTGATAATATATAAAAAGTCAAGTTATACAATTTTTATGATAGATTCAGAAGATAAAAGAACACAACGCATGAGCAGATAGTAATAAAGCGTTGAAAATAAGAACCTTTCGTGATAATTTGATCATGATTGAACAAAGACACATAATTGAAAGTTTCGTGTTAACGGATAACGCATGATCGAGTTTTGACTCGATTAGGATTTGAAGCGATACTGCAGGTCTTATGAGCAATACCCGGATGAAAGAAGCAGAAAAACAACATAGTTCCAAAAAAACAGGACCACTGTTACAAAAGTATAATATCCGTGAGTTTGTTGAGCGTGTAAAAAAGTTCGAGGGTGATCCCCATTATATTGCCATGGGTATGGCCATCGGGGTTTTTGTGGGCATAACCCCTACCATGCCGTTTCATACTGTTATCGCCGTAGCTCTGGCTATTATTTTGCGTGGAAGTAAAGCCGCCGCTGCCATTGGTGTCTGGTTTTGCAACCCGATTTCCGCACCTTTGTTTTACTTGGGAAGTTACAAGGCAGGAATGTTTTTTTTCGGCCATTCAGCTCCCTTTGACGCAAAATACGAATCGGTTTTAGAACTTTTAAAGCTTGGGGTGGATGTCACTATGGCAATGGTAGTCGGTGGAATAATATTGGGAATTCTTCCGGGTTTTGCCTCATATTTTATAACGCGTAAAATTATTACAACCATACGATCGCGCAAAAAAGCAGGGCTTTAATCTTTTTCTTCACCCATTATTGCATTCTGATGAAGCTATGACCTCACCAAAAACACTGCTGGTTTTTCATAATATCAGACCTAAAAAACAACTGGGGCAGCATTTTTTGACAAACCAGACCACTGCAGAGATGATTGTGAACCGTTCCGGAATTTTACCGGAAGACGTTGTTCTGGAAATAGGCGCCGGCCTGGGTGCGTTAACAATTCCTGTAGCCCGCATAGTTAAGCAGGTTTTTGCGGTTGAGAAGGATCGCAAAATTATAGATATTCTGAAAACAGAGATTCTTACAAGTAATCTTTCAAATGTTGTTATAATGGAAAAAAACATACTGAAGATTGATATTAAATCGCTGGCAGAAAATGTCGGGCAAAAGATGGTGGTCATGGGCAACCTTCCCTACAACATATCTTCCCAGATTCTTGTTCAACTTATTAAATCCAGAGAGGCGTTAACCAGGGCAGTCTTCATGCTACAGAAGGAACTGGCTCAGCGCATTACTGCACAACCCGGTTGCAAGGATTATGGAAGACTTACCGTTATGCTTGGGTACTGTGCCAACATAAAAAAAATAGCGGATGTTAAGGCCTCAGTTTTTTTTCCAAAACCCAAAGTAGATTCCGAAGTTCTTGAATTTAGATTTAAAAAAACATTAAAATATCCCGCTAATGATGAGGCCTTCTTCTTCAGTGTCATCAAAGCGGCTTTCGGAAACAGAAGAACAATTCTAAAAAATGCGCTTGCGGCAAGCGAACTGAATATTGATACGAATGCTGCCCAAAATATACTTGAAAGGTCAGGCATAGATCCTGTTCGGCGGGCTGAGACACTTACCATAGAAGAATTTGTTAGACTGAGTAACAATTTGGGACCTACTGAGGTTTCACTATAATTGTTGTCGCCTTTCCGTTATCCAGGTATTTCTTCGCAATATTGGACACCTCTTCTTTTGTAACAGAAGCATAATCTTTCATTATTGTGCGGCTCCAGTCGAGCTGTTGGGGATGTTTTTTGGAACCCGTAAGAACTGTATTGAGCCAGTAGTTATTTTTACGCATCATTTCTTTAATACTGGTAAGGGTTGGAGATAAGGCCCGATGCAATTCATCTTGGGTGGCGCCATCGGCAGCAAGGCCGGAGACTATTTTCTTTATTTTGTTTACTAACATATTTGCTTCTTCAGGATTAATATAAACCCCTGCTTGAAAAACCCCATACTCCGGATAAGCCCGGCTCGGCCTGTTAAAGGCAAATGTAGAATAAGCGGAGCCAAGCTTTTCACGTATCTGCTCGCGGAGCCTGTCCGAAACAATATCCGCCAGTACGGATAACCGGCGTGTTCTGCTTATATTCCATAAATCTTCCGTTGGATAGGCGACGATTACCATGCCTTTGGGAATTTTTGTCACAACAGATATGGTGCGAAATTGGCCGACAGGGAATTCAGGCAACCTTGACTCTGATGATTTATAGACCTGGGTATTCAGAGAAAGAGTTCCAAAATATTTAGCGGCCAATTTTATGACCGAATCCATATCAAAATCTCCAACTACCGAGACTTCCATAGTATCCGTTTTTAATGATGCCTCGATCCAGGACCGGACATGCTCAAGGGTCAACTGCCTGAATTCTTCATAAGAGGGAAGTCCGAAACGGCTGTCTCCTCCGGCAAGAAAGCGGTTTCCTGAAAGTACCATGGCGCCATCGATTGAACCCGAAAGTTCCAGATATTCCTGCCTGAACCGTTCCATGGAGAGCGTATAAGCATCTTCACGAAAACCCGGATCAACCAGATGTGCATAAAGGAGCTGAAACAACAGCGGGACTTCTTGGGTAACGGTTTCCCCTTTGAAGTAAAAATGATCTTCCGCAACATCAAAAGAAACATCCGTGCTTTTTCCTGCCATGGCTCGTTCAATCCCATCTTTCTCCAAGACTCCGAGTCCGCTTTCATTAATTACTTTGGTGCTCAGCGCAGCAAGGCCGGGATTTTTTAAGGGTTCGGAAGTTCTGCCCGCGCCAAAGGCAAGATTAATAAGCACTTGATTTGCCTTAAAA
>JBARSG010000741.1:0-2348 GCA_049644625.1 Desulfobacterales bacterium
TTCGACCCCATGCTCGTCAAGGGATACGTGACAACCGGGTTCAGAGCTCTGTGGTGGCACATATCAGACGAGGTCTACGAGGAGTACAAGGTTAAACCGAATGACAAGATCTCTGGTACGCTGCACAAGGTTTACAAAGGTGGAGCAAAATCAATTGGGGTAGAGGTTGAGGTAACTCACGAGCCCAATGTGGACTTTGAGTGGGATTTATCCAAGGAGTCCGGCCTTGCGGTTTTGCTGCCGCCTAAGGTTATCGTGGATTACGAGCTCACAGAGTTTCACTTCATTGAGTTGACCATCGACAAAATCAATGACCAGGAAGTCTGGCCCGGCGAAGATGTGACGAGCGTGAAGATGTGGCCCGAGGATAGGATGGAACTGCCCTTCCTTGTGCCCTACATAGCTCAATAACCTATAACAACAAAACCCTCTTCTCCCGAACCTCCGATGACAGAGGTTCGGGGGAGAGCTAAAACTTTAATTTTTCGATCCCCCTTTTCGGCTTTCCGGATAGGGGGATTTTTTTGTAAATAATCTTGATTTTTATAGCCTTTGTATTTATTAATCCATCACGGAAATCAGAGGCTATGGATCAGGGTCCGGTGATCAGGATTCGGATATAAGCGCTGACTTAACAATTAATTATTAACAATTGATTATTAATTATTATTGATTATTAAATATGGCAAAAGGCGAGGATATTCAGGAAAGGCTTATTGATTTTGCAGTGAGCATTATTCAACTTACCACAAAATTTCCAAAAACCTTGGCTGGAAAACATATCGCTGGTCAAATATTACGAAGCGGAACTTCTCCTGCACCTAATTATGCTGAGGCTCGTTCAGCAGAAAGTTCGAACGACTTTATACATAAGTTAAAGATCGCCTTAAAAGAGTTGAATGAAACAGCAGTTTGGCTGCAAATTATCACACGAAGTAAAATGCTGCCAATTGAAGAGTGTATTGATTTGCAAAAAGAATGTGATGAACTTTGCAGAATCATAAGTGCAAGTGTGAAGACTTCTCAAAGACGCAGGAAAAAATAATTAATAATCAATAATTAATTGTTAATAATTAATTATTAAATTAGGGCCTATGCTCCTGACATCTTAAAAACTAACATTTAAACAATCACAAAGGAAAGTGAAAATGACCGAAGAAACAAAAAAAACCAAAGAAGCCGAAGCCGAAGAAACCATAAAAGAATTAGAGCAGCAGTACCCCTCCGTGGAAGACCAGCCGGAACACCCGGGCTGGGTCACAATTGCTGAAGTTTTTAATAAGGCGGAAGCTTCAAAGAAAACAGATCCGATCTTTGAAAATATGATCTTTATGCTGGGATATGATTTTTCCTCAAACATATACGTGCTTAAAGGGGATTATCTGACCATAGTCGATCCCGGAAACGATTACACTGCATTCATGGCACTTTTCGATCTTGATTATGAACCGGAAGCCATTAAGAAAATCGTTCTCACCCACGGTCACCGGGACCATGCCATGGGTATCTTCGAACTGTTAAATTATCCCACGATTATGGAAAACAAAGACATAGAGATTATCATCCATGAAAAGGGTCCTGAAGGGTTCAAAAAGATGATAAAAGAAACAGATTTCCCCATTACCTTGGTTAAGGGAGGAGAAACTCTTGACCTTGGCGGCTCTGAATGGGAAGTGATTTCTACGCCCGGTCATACCATGGACGGCATATCTCTTTATCACCCTCCAACGAAAACAGCCTTTACCGGCGACACAATATTGCCTTACGGCATATCCGATTCTGACAATACCGCCGGAGGCCGGTTGGACCACTATCTTTTGAGCGTAAAGGAATTACTCAAAAGGGATATTGAAAACATACTGCCCGGCCATGGCGTACCCGTGGTTTCTGCAGGCAGAAAGGTCATGGAGGTGGCCTACGAAGGCGTAATAGCGAAAATCCTTGAAATCGAGGGTAACATTTCATGGATGGATGTCGCACCGCAACTTGTTCAAAAAGGGCTTTTGGAAGAGGCGATCTATTGCTGTGATAAGAAACTTGTCGGCGATCCTGAAGACTTAATGGCGCTTCAGCTTAAGGCTTACTGCCTAACGGATATGGGGCGGTGTGAAGAATCATTGGAACTTCTGGATAAAATTATAGCACAAGAAGGGGACAATCCTCATGCCCTGCTCGGCAAAGGACATGCTTTGTTGGGACTGGGCAAATATGAAGAAAGCCTGCAATACTTTGATGATACATTAAAAATCGACGCTGACATTAAGGAGGCGCATATATACAAAGGTATGGCTCTCTATTTTTTGGGCAAGTACGATGAGGCCATGGATATAGAGGTTTTCAGAACGGAG
>JBARSG010000742.1:0-12080 GCA_049644625.1 Desulfobacterales bacterium
GACAAACAACGGCACTATATCGACCCGTTGCCGCCATTTTTTTTGCCATCAGCGGTATTTCAAATGCACCGGGAACCTTAACAATTTCTATATCTTCGTCTCGGGCACCGGAGCGTAACAGTCCATCAACGGCGCCCTCTTTAAGCCTGTCGGTAATAAAACCATTAAAACGGCTTACCACAAGTGCAAATTTTTTGCCCTCTGCCAGCAGGTTGGCTTCTAAAATTTTTGGCATTTACATTCCTCCCGGTTTAAGTAAATAAAATCATGATTGTAGTCACTTTTCCGGTTTATCCGGGTTAGGGTATAGTATCAATGTTTAACAGATGTCCCATCTTGAGCTTTTTGCACTCAAGATACCCGACATTATATTTATTGGGTTTTATTTCAATCTCTACCTGCTCTACAATACTGAGCCCATATCCTTCAAGACCGACCATTTTTTTGGGGTTATTTGTAAGAAGCTTCATCTTTTTAACCCCAAGTTCCACAAGAATCTGTGCACCGATGCCGTAATTTCTCAAATCCGGCTTGAATCCGAGTTCTACGTTTGCCTCAACCGTGTCAAGGCCCTGATCCTGGAGTGCATATGCTTTTAATTTATTAACAAGGCCGATCCCTCTCCCCTCCTGGCGGATATAAAGCAATACTCCGGATCCTTCCTTGTCAATCATTTTCATGGCCTTATGCAGTTGTTCTCCACAGTCACAGCGGAGTGAACTGAAAATATCTCCTGTCAGACATTCCGAATGAACCCGAACAAGTACAGGCTTATTGGAATCGATTTCACCCTTCACCATGGCGATATGAAGTAACTCATCCACATCATTTTCGTAAACAATGGCTTTGAATTCTCCGGCAATTGAAGTGGGGACAACCGTTTCCGCTGCTCTTCTCACAAATGATTCGGTGCGCATCCGGTATTCAATGAGATCAGCAATTGTACATATTTTCATATCATGTTCTTTGCTAAAATTTTCCAGAGCCGGCATTCTGGCCATGGTACCGTCTTCATCCATGATTTCACAAATTACGCCGGCAGGCTTTAAACCGGCAAGACGCGCCAGATCTATAGATCCCTCAGTCTGGCCGGCACGCACCATCACTCCGCCATCTTTGCCTCTCAGGGGAAATACATGTCCGGGCCGCACAAGATCACTCGGCTTGGCATTATCTGCCACAGCCGTAAGGATTGTAGTGGCACGGTCCGCGGCAGAAATACCAGTCGTCACACCGCATCGAGCTTCGATGGATACTGTAAAACCGGTCTGAAACCGTGATGTATTGTTGTCCACCATCAGTGGGAGGTCAAGGGAATCGATCTTTTCCCCGGTCATGGAGAGGCATATGAGGCCTCGACCGTATTTTGCCATGAAATTAATGGCTTCAGGTGTAACCGCTTGGGCAGCCATTGTAAGGTCGCCCTCATTTTCTCGGTCTTCATCATCAACGAGAATGACCATACGTCCGGCCCTTATTTCTTTAATGGCATCTTCAATGGTTATCAGTGGCATTATTAATTATTTTCTCCTTAATAAAAATTAGGCAATGGATTTAAATAAAACCGGTTTTGGCCAGAAATTGCATATCGATAGATCTTTCGGTTTGATCTTTTTTATCATGGCCTTGTATTTTTGTGACAAAGCGTTCAACATATTTTCCGATCATATCCGTTTCAATATTAACCGAATCCCCGACCTTGCTGAGTAGTATGGTTGTCAATTTTGCAGTATGCGGAATTATACTGACGTCAAAACTGCTGCGATCACAGTTGTTGATCGTAAGACTGATGCCGTCCACGGCAATCGAACCTTTTTTTATCATGTAACGCGAAAAGGATTCAGGCACTCCGATCGTAACAATGACGGCATTGCCTTTGTTTTGTTTCTGTTTTATGGTTCCCATGCCGTCGATATGTCCTGAAACAAGATGACCGTCTATGCGTCCGGAAAGCTGAAGGGCACGCTCAAGGTTCACACGATCTCCGATCTTTGCCCTGCCAAAGGTTGTCCTTGCAAGCGTTTCAGGTGACACATCCACTTGAAACCGTTTGCCGTCGATCATAACTACTGTCAGACAGACGCCGCTGACGGAAATACTGTCTCCGATCCTGGTCTGCTCAAGCACAAAATCCGCGTTAAAAGAAAAACGTTTCCCCTGGCCTTCAGACCGCACCTCAATAATGGTTCCCAGACCTTCTATGATTCCGGTAAACATAAATTAAAAAATGGGCAATAATGTTACCCTTAACTTCTGCAAGTTTCATATCGGTATGCGAATATTGATAATAATGTCTCAATACCGCATTGTAAATATCTCAAATTATTTCTTTCAAAAAAAGTTAATTCAGATTTCAGGTTAGATCACTTGTCAATATACCCTTGGATCATAACATCGTTGCCGAAATGTCTGACAGTAATGTCTTTCACCGGTATGCAATTCTTCATCAAATCCGCACCCCGTCCTTTACAGATCGGCACACCATCATCTCCGCCAAGGATTTTGGGAGCATAGAAAAAGAAAATTTTTTCAACAATTCCGGCGGACAGGGCTGATGCAATAACCCGGCTGCCTCCTTCTATCAGAAGACTGGTTATACCCAATGCCCCTAATCGGTCCATGAGTATATCAAGATCGATTAGACCATCCTTGACAGGCGACTCGATAATCTTTGCACCCTGTTGTTCTATTCTGGCTTTTTTGTCCTCTGAAACCGACTGACCGGTTATAATGATTGTATCAGAATCAGAATCGAGCCGCAACAGCTTAGCTTCTTCAATAATTTTAAGATGGGTATCAAGAACAATCCTCACCGGATCAAGGCCCTTTAGACCTCCAATGCTGTTTTCCAGCCGGGTGGTTAGACTGGGGTCATCTTTTTCTACCGTATTAATGCCGACCATAATAGCGTCCACAGCATGCCGAAGCCGGTGGACAAATTTTCTTGATTCTTCACCGGTAACCCACCGGGAATCCCCGGTTCTTGTTGCAATCCTCCCGTCCAACGTGGCCGCACATTTTATGATTGTAAATGGACGGTTTGTCTTAACGTATTTTATAAAAGTTTCATTAAGTCTTTCCGCTTGTTCCTCACAAACACCGGTTTTGACAGTGATCCCCCGTTGCTTTAAATAATCTATACCCCCTCCCTTAACGTCCGGATTCGGGTCATGCATCGCAACAACGACCCGTTTGATGCCGGCCGCAAGTATCTTTTCGGTGCAGGGAGGCGTTCGTCCGGTATGATCGCAAGGCTCAAGGGTAACATAAAGCGTTGCGCCTTGTGCCAAAGCTCCGGCATCATCTATAGCATTAACTTCGGCATGAGCTTTGCCCGCAGCATGATGGTATCCTTTCCCTACGACCTTTCCCTCTTTAACAATTATGGCACCGACCATGGGGTTGGGAGAAGTAAAGCCCTCTCCCTTTTTTGCAAGGCCAAGTGCCATTTTCATGAAATATTCGTCGTGCATTATTTCCCGTCTATTCGGGTTTATGTTCGCTCAAAAGGCTTTTTAATTCAGAAACAAAATCGTTTACATCTTTGAATTCTCTATACACGGAAGCAAATCTTACGTATGCAACATCGTCTATTTCATGAAGTTTGGTCATGACTTTTTCGCCGATTTTGTGGGAAGGTATTTCCTTTTCGCCGGATTCTCTGAGATCACGTTCCAGCTCATCAAGAAATTCTTCAATAATATTAACACTTATATTTCGCTTCTGGCAGGCCTTTTGGATGCCTGAACGTAATTTCTCACTGGAAAAGATTTCTCGACGTCCGTCCTTTTTGATGATCATTACAGGGATTTCTTCAATATGCTCGTAGGTTGTAAATCGTCTACTACATACCAGGCATTCCCTGCGCCTGCGAATGACATTTCCATCCTTGCTCAATCTAGAGTCGATAACGGTGTTGTTAATTTCTCAACAAAAAGGACATTTCATAAATTCCTCCCTGCTAACCGGCATCAAATTGAATTAAGTCAATACCTGCCTCTGTAAACATTTCTTTTGACATGGCGTCTGCATAACCGGAATGGTAGTAAATTTTCTTTATTCCGGCGTTGATGATCATTTTAGCACATATGGAACACGGCATGTTCGTACAAAAAAGAGTTGCATCCTTTATGGAAACACCATGATAAGCGGCCTGAATAATCGCATTCTGCTCAGCATGTATGCCCCGGCACAGTTCATGTTTCTCACCCGAGGGAACATTCAATTGTTCACGCAGGCATCCGATTTCAATGCAGTGTTTAATCCCGGTCGGGGCACCGTTATAGCCCGTAGACAGAATTCTTTTATCCTTTACGATCAAAGCGCCTACAGCCCGCCGGAGACATGTAGAACGTTTGGCCACCAGAAACGTAATATCCATAAAATAGGTTGGCCATGAAGGGCGATTTTTTTTCCGAGACACTTTTTATCCTGTTGCGTTAGACCCATTGCCATAAAGAGGAAAAGTTTCACAAAGCTCGCGAACTTTTGTCTTTGTATTCATAATAAGATCGTCATTGCCGTAATTTTGGAGCATATCGACAATAAGGTCCGCGATTATTCGCATCTCCGGGGTTTTCATACCTCTTGTGGTAACAGCAGGCGTTCCGATACGAATACCGCTGGTTACGGACGGCCCGAGCTTTTCATATGGTATGGAGTTTTTGTTGACTGTAATTCCGGCAAGGCCCAGTGCGTCTTCGGCATCTTTTCCGGTTATATTAAGATTCCTTAAATCGATAATCATCATATGGTTATCGGTGCCGCCCGAAACCAGTTTTATACCATGGTCCATCAGACGGTTTGCAAGAACCTTTGCATTTTTAACGATATTTTTCTGATAAGCCGCAAACGAATCGCTCAGCGCTTCCTTGAAAGCAACGGCTTTGGCCGCAATGACATGCATCAGCGGCCCCCCCTGAATTCCGGGGAATATTTGTTTATTCAATTTAGCGCTATAGTCGGTTTTGGCCAGAATCAAGCCCCCGCGAGGGCCTCTCAATGTTTTGTGAGTTGTTGAAGTTGTGACATCCGCAAAAGGGATGGGAGAAGGATGAAGCCCGGCTGCCACCAGCCCGGCGATGTGGGCCATATCCGCCATCAAATAAGCGTTTACCGATTCGGCAATTTGGCCAAATGCTTCAAAATTTATGATGCGCGGGTAGGAGCTTGCACCGGCAATAATCAGTTTTGGCCGGTGCTTTTCCGCCAACACCGCCAATTCTTTGTAGTCAATGGTTTGAGTATCCCGGTTTACACCGTAGTGGAAAAAATTATAAAGCTTTCCTGAAAAACTTACCGGACTTCCGTGTGTAAGGTGTCCGCCATGGGACAAATTCATTCCAAGAACCGTGTCTCCCGGCTCTAACAGTGCAAAATATACCGCCATATTTGCCTGTGATCCAGAGTGGGGCTGGACATTGGCATAGGGAGCATTGAATAATTTTTTGGCCCGATTTACGGCTAGTTTTTCCGCAATATCAACATATTCACATCCACCATAATAACGCTTATCCGGATAACCTTCAGCATATTTATTGGTGAAAACACTCCCCTGAACGGCCATGACCGCCAGGCTGGCAATATTTTCCGACGCAATAAGCTCCAAGGTGTTTTTCTGCCTATAGATCTCCATCTTGATTGCACCGGCAATCTCATGATCTACATTCTCAATAAGTTTCAAGTCCAAACATCATTCCTTTTTAAAAATTGTGCTTTCAGATCTTGTTAAAGTGAACTAAGGAACTGTCATCGCGGTGTCTATCCGATCGAACTTATCCAATCGACGCTGGTGCCGTCCGCCTTCAAAGGGTGTTTCAAGCCAGGCTTTTACTATCTCCATGGCAAGAATGTCTCCCACAACGCGAGCGCCTAAAACCAGTATATTCGAATTGTTATGGCGTTTGCTCATAATAGAGGAAAAAAGATCCGTACACAGGGCCGCTCTGACATGAGGAAATTTGTTGGCAACCATTGACATACCGATTCCGGTACCGCACAAGAGTATCCCGCGCTCAAACTTACCCGCTGAAACCATGGACGCAACTTTGATTCCAAAATCGGGATAATCGACCGAAGCTTCGCTATGGCAACCGACATCTTCAACATCAATACCTCTTCCAATGAGGAATGCTTTAACCTTTTCCTTCAAATCATAAGCCGCATGGTCGCTGCCGATGATAATAGGTGTTTTCTTTTCCGGCATTGCTTTATCCTGGCAATGGAATTATTCGGTTTCAATAACAGTGCGGCCTTTGTAAGTGCCGCAACTGGGGCAAGCATGGTGTGGAAGCCGGGCATCACCGCACTGGGGACAGCTCGTCAGGTTAGGGGCCGCAATTTTCTGATGAGTCCTTCTTTTATCACGCTTTGATTTTGATTTTTTTCGTTTTGGTACAGCCATAAGTGCTCCTTTAAACAATTATTTTCAAAAATTATTTTCAAATCATTCTCCTGTTTCAAGGTTGAAGTTTAACTAAGTGAAATAATAAGTATTGTCAAGATCTTTTACATTTTATCATCAGTAGGCTCCATAAGTTGTTGAGAAGTTAAACGGCTAATTATCCATAAGCCGAAAAGCAAGACCGGAAAGGCGCTCCGTGGGCTTGTTGTTTCTAAGGGCAATGTTCAGGGCTTTTTTTGTACCCACAAGAATCACCAGATTTTTTCCCCTTGTCATTGCAGTGTATAACAAGTTCCTTTGCAAAAGAACAAAATGCTGGGTCATTATTGGCAATAACACAGCAGGGTATTCCGATCCCTGTGACTTGTGAACCGATATGGCATATGCCAGGGATATTTCATCCATTTCAGTAAAATCGTAAGTTACAATTCTGCCATAGTAGTCCACCGAGAGTTGCTTTTCTTTTCTGTTAACGGAGCTTATGATTCCGATATCTCCGTTGAAAACCTCTTTTTGATAATTATTTTTCAGATGCATGATTTTGTCGCCGATTTTGAAAGTGCCGCCCATGGCTTCAATCATAATCGGGTTTGGATTTAATACCTTTTGAAGCACCTGGTTGAGGTTGGTCGTCCCGATCACGCCTTTATGCATCGGGGTTAGAACCTGAACCTCATGCATAGGATCAAAGTCGAAACGCTCAGGAATCGTTCGGGTGCATAATTCAACAATCGTGGAAACCACCTTATTTTGATTATGTTGTTCTAAAAAGTAAAACTCGGAAACACCGTTCGAATCACCCAGAGGCTCCAGAACCGGAGATTCCCCCCGGCGAACCCTGTGAGCATTCACAACGATAGGACTTTCCTGGGCCTGTCTGAAAATTTTTTTTAGATAAAAAACCGGTATGAGTTTCGATTTGATCATATCGGAAAGAACGTTGCCCGGGCCAACGGATGGAAGCTGAAAAATGTCGCCAACCAGAATCAATACAGAGGTCATTGGAAGCGCCTTTATCAAATGATACATTAAAAGGGTGTCCACCATGGAAGCTTCATCAATGATCACTGCATCTGCATCAAGAGGATTATCCGGGTTTTTTTCGAACAGGCCCTCTTTGAAATTAAATCCCAGCAATTTATGAATGGTTTTTGCCTTGCTTCGGGTAACCTCGGATAGCCGCCGTGCTGCCCGTCCGGTAGGCGCCGCAAGAAGAACATGTTTTCCAAGGGCTGAAAAAACGGCATTAATCGATCTTATGAGCGTTGTTTTGCCGGTTCCCGGTCCTCCGGTTATGATAACCGCTCGGTGGAGAAGTATCTTTTCAAGGGCGGTAAGCTGTTCCAAAGAGAGCGTTATGGCAAGTTTTTTTTGAACTTCTTTTGCAATACGTTCCGCGTCTATACCGGCCGGCATAACGGGAATAGATAACAGGGCTTTCACTCTGTTTGCTATACCGGTTTCCGCCTGATGAATTTCTTTCAGATAAACAATTTTGTTGTCCGGGTCGCCCGGTGCATTTTCAATAACAAGTTCTCGGGCAGCACCGAGCGCATGCATTTCATTCAGGGTTACACCCGGATTTATCTGGAAAAGATTTTTGCAGCGATCAACCAGTTGACCTTGGTAAGCAAAAACATCTCCTTGATTTGTAACTTGTTCCATTACATGGATAATGCATGCCCTCACCCGTCGGGGCTGATCTTTTTCAATACCCAGCTTCTGAGCCACGGTATCGGCAAAATAGAAACCTATGCCGGGGATATCCGTTGTCAAACGAAAAGGGTCTTTGCGGATGATGTTGACAGCCTCCGTGCCAAATTCTTTGAGTATTTTTGCACAATAAGCGGTTTGGACACCCATACTTTGCAGAAACTGCATTAAACTTCTTGCAACATGATGGTCTTTCCAGGCATTACATATTAATGCTGCTTTCGCCTGTCCGATACCTTTAATTTCCAGCAGTTTCTCAGGGGTTTTTTCTATTATTTCAAAAGTTTTTGCTCCGAAACAACTGACGATCCGGTTTGCCATTGAAGGCCCGATTCCCTTGATAATGCCGGATTCCAGGTATTTTCTAATACCGTGGATGGTTGCCGGCAAAACAACTTCATACGATATAATTCTAAACTGCTGGCCATATCTGGGATGGGTTTCCCAGGCCCCTTTAATTTTAAGGGTTTGGCCCGGATTGACCGCCACCATTGTGCCGACGATTGTTACTATATTATGGGTCTTGCTGGTCTTTAGCTTTGCAATGGTATAATGGTTTTCAGCGTTGAAGTAGGTGATTCTTTCCAGACATCCTTCAAGGGTGTTTGTGGGAAGAGATTTGTTCATAAGAATTGATGACTACTTATCAAGGGCAAGGATCCAGCCAACCGCTTCTAAAAGATCCCGGGCGATAAGGTCGGGATAGATTGACTTTTCTTTCAGAATCTTTTCAGCTTCATCTCCGTTACCTGTTTTTACCAGAACAGCGTGTCCGCATCCGGCATTCCGGGCACATTCGATATCCTTTGCGCTATCGCCAACCATGACCGAGGTTGCAATATCGATCCGGTATTTTTGCTTGGCCTTAAAAATCAGTCCCGGATTTGGTTTTCGGCAACTACATCTGTCTTCCGGGACATGCGGGCAAAAAAATATATCTTTTATTTGGCCGCCTTTGGATGTGACGGCTTCTTTCATCATGGTATGCATGTAATCCAGCCCTTTTCTGGATACCATCTTGCGATTGATAACCGATTGGTTTGTAATAATAATAGTGGCAAATTCATTTAAAGTCAGCAGCTTTATCGCCTCTAAACTTCCGGGTAGAAACTCAAATTCGGACCAGCTTTTGATGTAATCCGGTGAATCCCGGTTAATAACGCCGTCCCGGTCCAGAAAAACAACTTTTCGGAGTGGTTGTGTTTTCATTGTCTTCTGCAATTGCAAAGGCGTCTTTAAACCCGTTTTGAATCATAGATTCTTCATGTTTATCTGCCTGTTCCAGAGTGGAAAATCTGCCCACCCGCACCCGGTATAACGCACCATGTCCATCATAACATATTGTTATATAAGCATTTCCATATGATCGGCCAAGTTTTTGTTTCAGTCTTTGAGCGTTTTTCACTTCGCTGAACGCACCGATCTGAACGGTAAAATTTCCTTGGTAATAGTTTCCTGGAATATAGGATCGACCAGTGCTGCCGGGTCGTTTTGGCTGAGCCATAGCACCGAGAGCCACGATTTCAACTTCAGCCGTACCTGGACCGACTATTCCAAGCTTTTTTGCGGCCGTGTAAGAAAGGTCGAGGATCCTGCTCCGGGCAAAAGGACCCCGGTCGTTGACTCTGACTTCAATCTTCCTGTTGTTTTTTAGATTGCATACGCTGATATAAGTTCCAAAGGGGAGAGTTTTGTGAGCGGCTGTCATGGCATACATGTTGTAAGTTTCGCCGTTGGCCGTCTTTCTGCCGTGAAATTTTCTGCCGTACCAGGAAGCCTTTCCGCGCTGGCTGAACCCTCGTGCGTGCGGCAGGGGTTTGTACCAGTTTTTCCCGATTTTATAAGGCTTGGGATACCCTGGAGGTGTTGGGGGGGGCGTTACTGTTGTACATCCAAAAAAAAGAAATGCTGCCAGACCGCAAAAAACAAAAAATTTGCACATTACAGGAAAATGCCTTTTAAATAATTGTATGGCCATAATTATTTTTCAAATGAAATTTTCAAAACATCCTGAATTCTTTCTGCAAATCGGAAACAGATTCTAAATGTTATCATATTATGGTTGATGAACTCGTAAAAAATCAAAATTGAGACGGCAAAATAAAAAGTTCAAGTTCAAGGCGTCGCGAATTTCGTGGAATGAGGCGTACTTATGTACGCCGCAGTGAACACGGAATGAAGCGCAACGCAGAAATTGGACTTTTTATGAAGCCGTCATGGTTAATAACCGATCAACCCTTCAATAGCATCCCATACCACATCTTTTCCCAAACGTGATTTGGCTGAAAACAGGATCAGGTCATCTTTATCCACACTTAAGGCTTTGGCTATGGTAACCTGCTGTGTCAACTGTTTTGTTTTGGAGAGCTTATCCGCCTTTGTCAGTATCAATATACTGGGAATGTTGTAATAATACAACCATTCGATAAAATTAAGTTCCTGTATCCCGGGGACGCGCCGAACATCCATGATAAGAGCCACCCCTTTTAGCGTTTTTCGGGTTGAAAGGTATGTCTCAATCATGGGACCCCATTTTCTCCTCACAGAAGCCGGAGCCTTTGCATATCCGAATCCCGGAAGGTCTACAAAGGAAAACGTCTTGTTTATGAGAAAAAAGTTGATCAGCTGGGTACGTCCGGGTGTGGCGCTGGTCTTTACCAGACGTTTGCGATTTACCAGGGTATTGATCAGAGAAGATTTGCCCACATTGGAACGCCCGGTAAAAGCGATTTCCGGCAAAACCGCATCAGGATACTGGGCCGGCGTGACAGCACTTTTAACAAATTCAGCCGATTTTATGATCATATATGGATTTTCAAATATTAAATTTAATATAGTTGGTCGATGGTCTTTCCTTTCTATCAAGATGTTATGTTTTATGCAAGTCAAGCAAATAAATCACGTTGCCCTTGCCTGTCAAAGGGACGAAATAAGCCGCTATGCCCGGGTAACTGCTGAAAATATCATGTAAAATTTCTTGACTAAATTCTAAAATATTATACCATCAGATTCAATTCATGGTTAAAAAAAGATTGAGCGAGTCGGAGTCTGGGCAACAAAAGATTCTTGAACTTGAATTGGAAACTCAGGAGCTGATGAGCAAGGTTGTCGAAATATGAAAAGGGAAACGGGAAAACAGGTTGCAAAAACATACAACAAGTCCATTTCCGGCGATCTTATCGGTGATATCAGTTCGCTCATTGAAACCGCCAGGCATAATGTTGCCATTACGGTTAACGCAGGCTTGACCATCCTTTACTGGCAGATCGGCAACCGTATCCGCCAGGATATTTTGAAGGAAAAACGGGCAGAGTACGGTGAGGAAATTATCTCGACACTGTCGATACAATTGGTCAAAGAATTTGGAAATGGTTTTTCCCGTCCCAATCTTTTTCGAATGGTTCGCTTTGCTGAAGTTTTCCCTGAAGGAGAGATTGTCGTGACACTGTCACGACAATTGAGCTGGAGCCATTTTGTTGCGATCCTACCGCTCAAGGATGATATTCGGCGTGATTTCTACACTGAAATGTGCTGATACATGACCGAACTGCCGAAACGCAAATTACTGGAACAAAAACTTTATTAAGCAGTTGAAACAGTACGGAAGAGGCTGAAGGCAAAACCTATGCTTTTCATATCATAACGAAAATCTTGTATTTTTGAAGCTTTTTCGTTATCATAATTCAAGGGAAATAATTAAAATGGGTGAATATGAAAAACACATTCGCATGGCACGAGAAAAGCTGAAAGCTGTAAGAAATGCCTTTAAAAAGGGGCAACATACTGTAGTTGGTGATCTTGCTACTAAGGTTGTTGAGCAGCTTGTTGAGGCTGATGCAGCCAGGGAAAACACACATTTTGGAACTCATCTGGAAAGACATCAGTTCTCGGGAGACAGATATCCCAAAGAGATAAACTCAGCTATGAAAAAAGTGTGGTTTGCATACGGTGATCTCGGTTACGA
>JBARSG010000743.1:0-6968 GCA_049644625.1 Desulfobacterales bacterium
CTTAAAAATCGATTGAATCCATAACCCTTGGGGTTGAGTGAAACTCAATTCGGTATTCTTCCTTGTTTTTATTGTGATTCATATAAAAACTTGATATAAAAACCAAAACAGGTGATAAAATGCCGAATTATAGTTCACCCCATATGCCGGATAGCTCTTCCTTGCCTATCCATACGAACATGATAGCGCCGGGCGTCCTTGGAGTCAAGATTATCGGCCGGCTCGATTCGATGAGCACGGGTAAGATCTAGCGTGAGACAAACCTGGAGCTTGACAGAACGTCGCCCAAGCAGGTTATCGTCGATGCTTCTGAAATTGAATACTGTGACGGTTCCGGAATCGGATGCTTTGGTGGCAGGCTGGAACCTGGCCCTTGAACACATCCTTACTAAATTCGAAACGAACTTAAAAGACCTCGATTTAAAAGAAGGGAAAACGTCATGAAAAAACTGAAATCGCATCAAAACAACTCTGTCCGGATACCCCTGATTTTGGGCAGATTCTTGGTCGTTTGGGTCATTATCGCTGTGTTGTCTGTAGGGGGATCATCGGAGTCCTTTTCGGCAATGAATGCTGCAACACCCCCCGAATCTTTTTCACATCTGGTTAAAATCGCCAATCCATCGGTGGTAAATATCAGTACTGTCAAAATCATCAAAGAGGAGCGAGAAGTTCCGATGCCGTTCGGTCCGAACGATCCAATGAGAGATTTCTTTGAACGTTACTTTGGGGGTCAGATACCCAAAAAGTATAAGCAGAAGAGTCTGGGCACCGGCTTTATCATCGACGAAAAAGGCTTTATCTTGACCAACAACCATGTGGTTGAACAGACCGACGAGATCAGAGTTCGTACGGCGGACAACAAGGAATTTGATGCCAAAATCGTCGGCCGAGACCCCATGACGGATCTGGCGCTTATCCGTATCAAATCGGACACGCCTTTCATTCCGCTTCTTCTGGGCGATTCGAACCGGCTGGAGGTCGGCGACTGGGTAATTGCCATCGGCAATCCATTTGGTCTTGGAAATACGGTGACGGCGGGAATCGTGAGCGCCAAATACCGACAGATCGGCGCCGGCGCTTATGATAATTTTATTCAAACCGATACCCCCATCAATCTGGGCAACAGCGGAGGCCCCCTTTTGAATACCGCCGGCGAGGTTATTGGTGTTAACACGGCTATTTTCTCCCAAAGCGGGGGGAGTGTCGGTATCGGATTTGCCATTCCCATCAATATGGTCAAAGACCTTCTGCCCCAGCTTAAAAAGGGAAAGGTGATCCGGGGATGGATCGGTGTCATAATCCAGAAAGTCACCCCTGAACTCAAAGATAAGCTCTACCTTCCGGATGAAAAAGGCGCCCTGGTTTCAGATGTTGTTTCAAGAGGTCCGGCCGATGAATCCGGCATCAAGCGCGGAGACGTGATCGTAGCCTTTGACGGTAAACCAATCAGAGAAAGCAGAGAACTGCCGTATATTGTGGCCTCAACATCTGTGGGCAAAACGGTTCCGGTGGAAATCATTCGCAATCGGGAGAAAATGAGAGCAGAAGTTAGGGTCGCTGAGTTGAAAATAGAAGAAGAATATCAGCAGGGATCCAAAGCCGAGTCCAGTTTCGGAATGACCTTGCAGGAGATTACCCCTGAACTTGCACAACAATATGACTTGGCGGAAACAAGCGGTCTTATCATTGTCAATGTCGAAAACAATTCCCTGGCAGCCGAAGCAGACCTGAGAAGCGGAGATATCATCCTCGAGGTCGACCAGATACCGATTAAAAGCATGGCGGCCTTCAACCGTAAGATACACCAGTATAAAAAGGGAAACACGATCCTCTTTTTGATCAATCGCGATGGATCAACGCTTTTCCTGACACTTACGATATCCGGATAAACCGCTCATTGAACACCGAGTGTATCCCCCGGTCGGGCTTTTGTCCTGCTTCGTCCGGATTAAAAGAAACTCCAATGGAGAAGCCGATCCGATTGTCAAACCGGAAAGGGCTGGCACAATGAAAAGGCAAATTGAGGAAACAAAGGCCATGTCCGATTCCGACCGGGCGTCTTTAGCTGATTCTATGTTGGGTCATTGACGTAAAATGCTTGAAATACCTATATTTTCTATACGAAGACAAAACTGCTTCATCGGCTGGGCATTCGGTTGGAACCTTCTTCCACAGAACCGGCCAATGAATTCACAGTGGCGGAATTTGGGCTGGGTCAGGCTATGAAAAGGGCGGTGGTATGGGTTAGGGTATATTGGACATCTGTTTTATCGATTTGATCACCACAACCATTCATGCCTTTTTCTCAACACTCACAACCATTCAAAATCATGACAATTTGAGAGTGTTCTTTGTTACGTATAGAAGACGGTGTTCAACACATCGTCTTGGCTGGAGGTTGGTCGTTACATCACGATCTGAAAGCAATCCTTAATTCTTGAACTCGTAACCCAGAAGAAAAACGAATTTTGTGTCCTCTTTTTTTTCCGCATTCACCGAAGGCTGGTTATCATAGTCAAAGTTATATTGCAGCGTTGCGGTAACGCCTTTGTAAAGCGGAAATCGCAACCCCGTACGCGTATTGAGAAACCAGTCATTCGTGTCTTCAAGACTAACAAACCCGGTATGTACGTGAAACAGCTGTACAAACTTTTTGAAAAAATACTGATCATAATTCACAGACCACTGACCCGCGGGGTAGTCATTATCCTCGGCCACATCAAAGTTCTCGTCAACCATGGCCAGCCCGGCTGATATGGAAAGGTTCAGCAGGGGGGTTTCGAAAACCTGATAGCCTGCCCCCGCACCCAGGGTGCTCCTGAGATTAAGGTCTTTGAACTCATCATGTTCAAAGAGCGTGTCTGTATATAAGTACCATTTTTTACTCAAAAAATGGCTGTAATTTCCATAAGCAAGCCAATTCTGCGAAGTTGTTGTGCCATCCGAGTCTTCCTTGTTCAGCTCACCCCCAATTTTATAACGATTCTTCTCCGTACGCGCCATAAATTCACCGTCAAAATAGTAGTTATCCGATTTTGTATTGCCCCTTTCATTGGTCACACTCGCATTGACTCGGGTATTTATCTTCACAGGCTTGACAGCTAAGGGGTTGATCGCCTTCACATCAGCCAGACTAAAAGAAGCGGGCGCTTCGAGCTTGTCAGTTTTCAACATCATTTTTCCTTCTTCAATTGCTAATGGGGTCCCTTCAAGAGCAGTTTCATCTTTGAGCACGACGTTCACTGAGCCATCGGTCTTAACGCTGGCCACTTCCTGCCAGACTATGCCGATGTCACCGGCATAGATGGTTTTCAGGATCAGTTTCCCCGCTTCCATCCTGATGACCTGGCCGGTGAGTCTATCCCCGTTTTTCAAACGCACCTCATCGGCTAAACTATTTCCAGCAATGAGAAAAGCAATGGTGATCATGATGAACAAGAGGGCTAGGTTTTTTTTCATTACAAACCTCCTTTTAATTGACTCGTTCATTTGATAAACTTTTGTATTGAATATATTATAAGGTAAGGATTTTTTTCTAAAATCCGATTCAATTATTGGATTACTGGGATTATAGGGAAAACGCAAGGTTTCGCGCCTAAAGCTTTGAGCGTCATCACATTGATATCATAAAGGCTTACTTTCGGAAACTGCAAAAAGTTCTGTCTTCAATTATTCAACCACAGGCACCTTAGATTCCCTGCTTAAAATTGAAAGTTTATCCTTATACAATATATTGTGTTATGTGATCGTAATCCGGTTTTCATAATAAGTGGATTGTGTTTTGAGGTAAGATTTAAATATGTTAAATAGATAGACAGTTGTACATCATTTAAAAAGGCTGTAGAAGTGATGCCTCGTGTGACAGCCTATTGCTCTGTTTTGCTTGTGGATCGCATAGAAACTTGATATAAAAACCAAAACAGGTGATAAAATGCCGAGTTATAGCTCATCCCATTCGCCGGATATCCCTTCCTCGTCTATCCATACAAGCGTGATAGCGCCGGGTGTCCTTGGAGTCAAGATTGTCGGCCGTCTCGATTCGATGAGCGCGGGCAATATCTGGCGTGTGGCCGATCGAGAGATTGACCGAACGTCGCCGCAACGAATCGTTGTCGATGCCTCTGAGATGGTGTACTGCGACGGTTCCGGTATGGGTTTTTTATTTGAGCTTCGCCGGCGCCAGCAAAAAGCAGGTGGAAAATTGGAAATTCTTGGACTTCATCCCAAATTTCAGCACCTCCTTGATCTTTTTGATCCTTCTGAATTTGAAGAAATCTAGGCGATCAAACCCAAGTCCATAAGCTTTGCCGAAAAGATCGGACGGGCAACCTGCCAAATCTGTGAGCATGCGTATGCGCTGATTGAATTTATGGGAGAAGCCGGTGCGGCCCTGGTCCAGGCCCTGCTGAACCCCAAGCAGGTGCGCTGGAAAGATGCATTTCTTGTGGCAGAAACCGCGGGCGTCAATGCCCTGCCGGTTATCGGTCTGGTCGGATTTTTGATGGGACTGATCATGGCCTTTCAGGCGGCCATTCCCATGCGCCAGTTCGGCGCTGAAATCTACGTGGCAAATCTTGTCGGACTTTCAATGGTCAGAGAACTGGGGCCCCTGATGACCGCCGTGGTTCTGGCCGGACGCAGCGGATCCTCTTTTGCCGCGGAACTCGGAACCATGAAGATCAACGAAGAGATAGACGCTCTGATCACCATGGGGCTGGACCCCGTCCGATTTTTGGTGGTAACCCGTGTTCTGGCAGCGGTTATTATGACGCCGCTGCTGACCCTCTTTGCCGATCTGATCGGCGTGATGGGCGGTTCCATCGTGCTGCTTTCCATGGGCTATTCGCTGTCTAGTTATTTTAATCAGATGGTTTCCATGGTCAATTACGTGGATCTGCTGGGAGGACTGTTTAAATCCATTGTTTTCGGTTTAATGGTTGCAGGCATCGGGTGTTTGCGCGGCCTGCAGACCGAAATCGGTGCCAGCGCCGTGGGCGATTCCACCACGCGGGCCGTTGTCGGCGGAATCGTGCTGATTGTTGTTGCCGACGGCATTTTTTCGGTTGTCTATTACTATATAGGAATCTAAAACCTCATGAATCAAATCCAGGACCCCATTATTCGGGTTGAAAACCTTACCGCCGGATACAAGGGGACCATTGTGGTGGATAAGGTCTCTTTTGAGGTGAACCGTGGAGAGGTCTTCGCCATTTTAGGCGGCTCGGGCAGCGGCAAGAGCACCCTTTTAAAACTGATCATCGGTCTACACAAACCGTTATCCGGAAGAATTCTGATTGACGGGCAAGACATGGTTTCGGCCGAGGGGCAAGAACGCCTGGTGCTGCTTAGAAAATTCGGCGTGATGTATCAAAGAGGGGCTCTGTTCGGCTCCATGACCCTGATAGAAAACGTGCGGCTTCCTTTAGAGGAGTTTACCGATCTACCGCCGCCGGCCATGGATCTTATTGCAATGATGAAGCTGAGTCTGGTAGGGTTAAAAGATTTCGGAGGCCTTATGCCGGCGGAACTCAGCGGCGGAATGCAAAAACGCGCCGCCATCGCCAGGGCCATGGCTCTTGACCCTCAAATTCTGTTTTTGGATGAGCTGTCAGCCGGCCTGGACCCGATCACTTCCGCGGACCTGGATCAACTGGTCCTCAGCCTTGCCCAGAATCTGAATATCACATTTGTGATTGTCACTCATGAGCTTTCGAGTATCTATACAATTGCCGATAGAATCATCATGTTGGATAAACAAAGCAGGGGAATCATTGCCGAAGGCCGCCCTCAGGATTTACGGGATCACAGTGAAAATACATTTGTCCGGCGATTTTTTAACCGCCGGGGAGCATCCGACAGTGTGTTTGGGGAATTTGATGGTGAAAGCCAAAGTCGTGGGAAAGGGGCTTAACAACCCCTTGATTAAATAGGGATATGAGCGCTCAGGTAAATTATTTTAAAATTGGAATGTTTGTCATCGCCGCCGTGTTGATCGGTGTGGTCTCGATTATTGTATTAGGGGCCGGATCGCTTTTTCAAAAAACGGTTATGGTCGAAACCTACTTTGAAGAATCGGTACAAGGTCTGGAAGATGGATCTCCACTAAAGTTTCGCGGTGTTGGTATCGGTAAGATTGCGGAAATCACCTTGGTGGGCAAGGAGTATCCCACTAATCGACGGTATGTCCTGATACGAGCGAACCTGTTGGTGGATACGTTGCGGGTAAAGCCAACACCGCTTACGCGGGCCGATATGAAAGTCGAGGTTGAAAAAGGGCTTCGGATTCGATTGAGTTTCCAGGGGTTGACCGGCAGCGCTTACCTGGAGATGGATTATATGGACCCGAAGCTTCATCCACCATTAGATATTGATTGGAAGCCTGTGCATTGCTATATCCCTTCCACTTCCAGCACCATCACCCGGATCAGTGTTGCGGTAGATCGGATTATGAAAAATCTGGAAAGCATCGATTTTAAAAACACTGCCGAAAACTTCAATAACTCTCTCAAAATCCTAAGCCAAACCCTGGACAAGATAAACATAGGAAGGGTGGGCCATGAGGCGGAAATGTTGCTTTCGGAACTTAGACAAACAAACCGGCGGGTTGCCCTGCTTTTGAAAAATCCAAAAATAGAATCGCTTTTGCCCGACGCCGCGGCAACCATTGCAGCAGCCCGCCGGTTTGCAGAAGATACGCAGCAGCCCGTGTCGCAACTTCTCAATACGTTTAACGATGTTTCTGCCGGAATGGCCGAACTGGCAATGAAACTTGACGCGCTTTCCGGTGACACCACCGAGAGCGTAGTTCGGTTAAAAGGGATATTGCGTCGCCTGGACGATCTTATTGCCGAGCGGCAGCCGGACATTGAAACGGCGCTTGAAAATATCAGGCTCATTTCCGAAAATCTAAAGGAGATCACCGACAATGCCAAGAAATATCCCTCACAATTTCTGTTCGGCGAACC
>JBARSG010000744.1:0-2192 GCA_049644625.1 Desulfobacterales bacterium
TTTAGTGGCTGGTATGCTGGCAGGTATAGTCGCTTCAGTGACAGTTTCCATTGATAAAATTCATGATACATACAATAAAATTCAAAAAGGGTTATCTGAAAGAAAGGGCATACTTTGGGGTCGGACCACGCTAAGTGGCTGAAGACATGTTGAATCAACCTCCAAAACGGGCCATTTATTGCCCTATAACTTATATTTCGCACTTTGAAAAAATATTTTTGGAATTATTGGAGAATATTCTAACAAATCAATCAGGTATATTTGAATTGCCACCAACTGGGTTGAAGATTCTTGTACACCGAACTGGGGACATCTAACAGCCGATTGATCTGTTTATGCAGATCACTGAGTCCTTTCACCATTGATTGTATGCATACCCCATCCTGGATAATTTCCGAGTAGTGGACATTTCGAAAGAAGTATTTGATATTGTTCCATGTTGGCTTTTTGGAATTCATCGCCTGGGGCAGAATGGGTAGTTTTTCTATGTTTGCCTTTGCCATATTCATACGAATCTTTCGTTCGATCAGCGACACTATCATCAATGCTACAAAATAAAGAAACAGGATGGCTTCAATTCGCTTTTCCTTTTTAAGGAAAACAGGTGCGACTTGCAAAACAGTCTTTTTGGTATACATACGTTTTTCAAGGAATGGCTGGCTTTTATATTTTTTTAATACTTCACAAGCCTCCAAGGCAGTATTGGTAATCAAAGGGAAAAGCCCATCTGTTTTTGACGCTTCCAAAAGCGCCTGTTTTTTTAATTGCCATTGAATGCTGTGTGTAAATTCCCATTTGTTTTTATAAACACTTTTTAAAGAGGGCCTGCCGGGTGAAATTTTCACTCTTATTTGTTTACGTTCGGTTAATATCTTAACGTCAAGGAACTCTTTAATTCCTTTACAAATACTATCGACGGCCACCCTGATCTCTTTTTTAGTTTTTAAATGATATGCGTTTAATTTCGGAGATAATTCTTTTAATGCCACAATGGCTTTATCTATTTTTTTCTGTCTTCTGACTTGATCGTCTTCTTGTTTTGAACTGCTGTGAACCCATATGATACGGAACCCGTTTTTAGTCCGATCGGCTTCATATGTTTTAAATATATTGACTTTGCCTTTTTTACGCGAGCTTTCAACTTGATAAGCATCTTTGAATTCGAGGTCATTGCTTTTTAACTGTTTTAGAAACTGTTTTACTTCCTTTCGATCCCTCGGGACGATGGTGATAAAAAAGCCACCGTTTTGTGCAATATGGGTTAGATTTTTATGGCTGCACAGTTTGCAATCAGCTACGTAAATAAAATCCTCTTTTTCTAGTAGAGTGCGCAGCCCGTTCCAGTTTGGTATATGGGTGACATCATCATTTGTATTGCCGTCAAAAAGCTTATAGCTCAGTGGGACATGGCCATCAGAAGTAATGTTTAAACCGAAGACAAGCTGTTTACAGTCAGGCCGAAAATCCTTGTTGTGACCATGCTTAAGCTTAACGGCATCGGGGTCTGGATTTTCGTAATTGCCAATGAAGGTAACCGTAGTGCTATCGTTGTGAATTTCATCTGTCAGCAATTTGTGAACGCGAATGGCGTTGCATGACACCTCTGTCATTAAAGAGTGCCGGTCCGCATGAAAAAGAGCAGAAAGAGATCTGGCGAGTCGATCATCATTGAAAAGGTTCGCCTCTAGCGGCTCATCCACAATTCCATCGGAATAATTGGACAGCCACTCTTTAACTTTATACAGCGGCTTGTTGTCGCATACGATATTAGCTGTTAATATGCATAAGCTTTCCTCATGATCCGCAAGGCTATCGGGTGCTGCCGGGACATATTTTTTAAATAAACTGAACAGGTCAAGTGCATCCATGTAATGCTTGACCATCGGCAACACGTCGACTTGTTTGAACCGTGTTTCAAATTGCCCCATAACGCCTCCTATTTGGCTTGTAGAAGGCGTTATAAAACAATTAAAGGGCAAAGTCTAGATTTTTTTATTTGTAGTAATATAAGCAAGTTAGGCGTATTATTGACGATAAGTGGTATAAATCCTGAAATTTAGTTTTTCAGGTGCGAAATATAAGATTATAGCCCCAAAATTGAACCCGTTTTTGAAACTAATCTGAATCATATTGACCGGTTACCGCGGCCCGACCCCCAATTGACCCAACCCCCAATTGACCCACGCTCTAAA
>JBARSG010000745.1:0-3930 GCA_049644625.1 Desulfobacterales bacterium
TTGATGAAGAAAAATGCACCTTCTGCAAAAAATGTGCTGAAATATGCAGGTTCAAGGCGATTGCTGTAATCGGAGAAATGGTGTTGACCTTTCCGGAACTTTGCCATAGTTGTGGCGGTTGCATGGAGGTCTGTCCTGAAAACGCCGTCACCGAAACCGGTCGAAACCTGGGTGTGATTGAAACCGGCCGCAAAAATAATCTCAATTTTGTACACGGCCGGTTGAGGATCGGTGAGGCCATGTCACCTCCTCTAATCAGAGAGGTTCGGTCATATACCCGTCCGGATCAGCTTACCATCATCGATGCGCCTCCGGGCACGTCATGCCCGGTAATCGCCGCCATGAAGGGAGCTGATTTCGTCTTGATGGTCACCGAACCCACGCCCTTCGGTCTGTACGACTTGAAGCTGGCTGTGGAAGCGGTGAAACTTCTTGGAATTCCGACGGGACTGGTCATTAATCGCTCGGATATCGGTAACAATCGGGTAAAGGAATACGCTGAAAAAGAGAACCTGCCAATCTTAATGGAGATTCCTTTCGATCGTAAAATAGCGGAAGCGTATTCAAGAGGCGAACTAATTGTTGAAGAAATGCCGGGATGGAAAGAAAAATTCTTGAAATTATACGATAATATTAAAGGAATGGTCGTTTAAGGGAGAATAGATTTTAATGAAAGAGTTGGTTGTCATCAGCGGAAAAGGCGGCACCGGAAAGACGAGTCTTATGGCGGCCTTTGCCTCATTGGCCAAAAGCAAGGTCCTTTGTGATTCCGATGTAGATGCAGCCGATCTTCATCTGCTCACAGACCCAAAGATAAAAGAACGCCATGATTTTCAGGGCGGCGGCATCGCGGTTATTAATCCCGATAAATGCACCGAATGCGGCCTTTGCAGGGATTTGTGTCGCTGGGAAGCCATAAGTGAACAGTTTGAAGTTGATTCTATTGAATGTGAGGGGTGTGGTGTTTGTGTCGATTTTTGCCCTGAGCAGGCCATTGATTTTCCATTGAAGACTTGCGGCCAATGGTTTATTTCCGATACACGCTTTGGCCCCATGGTCCATGCCAGATTGGGAATTGCTGAAGAAAATTCAGGAAAACTTGTTGCCCTTGTCAGGCAGGAGGCTAAAAAACTTGCCGAAAAGCAGAATTTGAATCTTCTTATCACCGACGGACCACCAGGCATCGGATGTCCGGTAATTGCTTCTATTGGTGGGGCTACGGCCCTTCTCATCGTAACCGAGCCGACAGTCTCAGGACTGCATGATATGGAACGGGTCGCGCAATTGGCTGCTCATTTTAAGGTCCCTGGCATGGTGTGTGTAAACAAATTTGACCTTAATCTTGACCAGACACAGGCCATTGAAAAACTGGCAAAAGAAAAAAAGATGGCGGTTCTGGGACGGATTCCTTTTGATCTCGTTTTTACGAAATCCATGGTGCAGGGGAAAACCATTTTTGAATATAATACGGAATCAATAGTCGGTCAGGCAGTTAAACAGATATGGAGAAAAATTATTGAATCCCCTGTGATGAACGAAAAAGCAAATGTTTGATTCGAATACCATAAAAAACAAAATAAAGGAGAATTTTGTACAATGCAAAATGGAAGAATAGCTGTTCCGTCTATGGAAAAAGGCGGATTGGACGGTCAACGGTCGGGACATTTTGGTCACTGTGATGTTTTTACCCTGGTAGATGTTGAAGCAGGAGAGATCAAGGGAGTCACCACAATCTCAAATCAGAGTCATGTCCAGGGAGGATGTATGGTCCCGGTTAATCTCCTGGCGGAACATAATGTAAATGCTTTAATCGTAGGAGGTATCGGCATGCGCCCGCTCATGGGGTTCAGGCAGGTAGGTATCGATGTTTATTACGATGCCGTGCGTCCTGAAATAAGACCGGTTGTGGAAGACCTGATCGCAGGAAAATTGTCTGCGATTACGGATGATCAGGTTTGCGGTGGCGGCCAAGGCGGCGTATGAATAAAGATAAACTGATTCGGAGCATGATATAATGAAAATAGCTGTAACATCCAAAGGACCTGACCTTGACGCTCAGGTTGACCCTCGCTTCGGAAGGGCCGAATATATACTTGTGGTGGATTCAGAGACCTATGACGTTGATGTACTGGACAACAAAGAAAATGTAAATGCACTTAAAGGGGCCGGCATCCAGGCGGCCGGAATGGTGAGCGATAAGGGAGCAGAGGTTTTAATTACCGGATTTTGCGGACCTAACGCATTTAAAGTCCTGAATGCCGCAAAAATCAAGGTGGCCTCTGATGCCAAAGGCACCGTCAGAGATGCCGTAGAGTCCTTTATTCAAGGGAAATTGACTTTTTCTGATCAGGCGAACGTTGAAGGTCAATGGTAAGAATGTTGGATCGGTTAGTGATTGAGCAATCGTAATGATAAGAAGCTTATGAAATTTCTGGTTATCGGCGGTGATGCGGCCGGAATGAGCGCTGCAAGCAGGGCAAAAAGAAATAATCCTGATCTGGATATTACCGTACTGGAAAAGACATTGGATGTTTCATACAGTGCCTGCGGAATGCCATATAATATCGCCGATTCCAACAGGAAAATTGAAGATCTTGTTGTCAGACAGGCAAGTGTCTTTCGGGAAAAACAGGGTATCAATGTTTTGACCGGTCATTGCGTTGAATCGATTAATCCGCTGAGCAAAACCGTTACCGGCCTATCTTTGCAAGAAAAAAAGTTCCAATTTTCCTATGATAAGTTACTGATTGCAACCGGAGGGTCTCCGATCATACCGGATATTTCCGGTTTTGATCTTCAGGGGGTTTTGGCTTTAAAAAGTCTGAATGACGGAAGAAAAATAAAAGCGTATATAAAAGCAAAAACGGTTAAAAAAGCCGTTATCATCGGCATGGGATATATCGGTCTTGAAATGTGCGAAGCGCTCAGGGCCAGATCCATAGAAGTAGATATGGTTAAACCCGGCCCCGTGTTTCTGCCCTGGATGGAAGAAGAAATGTCCGGTGTTGTCAAAAAAGAAGTAGAAACCAATAAAGTAACACTACATCCGGGCTATAAACTGCAAAAGATCGACGCCAAGGGCCAACGGTTAAAAGTAATATGTTCTGATCTTATCCTTGAAGCCGATATGGTTCTGATGGCCATTGGAATAAAACCAAACAGCGAGCTTGCCTCCGGCGCAGGCCTTGACCTTGGCATAAGCAATGCGATTGCCGTGGACAGAATCCTCAAAACTTCGGATGAAAACATATATGCTGCAGGAGATTGTGCGGATGCCTATCACGTTGTTTCGGGTAAAAAAACGTGGATACCTCTGGCGTTACGGGCGAATCGCGCAGGTTGGGCGGTTGCCGACAATATTTGCGGCAAGGCGGTTGAGCTTCCGGGAATTGTCGGTACAGCGGTGTTTAAGGTGTTTGATCTTGAAGTGGCGCGTACCGGCCTTACCATGAAAGAAGCTACAGATTTTGGTTTTGAGCCTGCAAAGGTTATTGTTAAAACCCGTTCGCGCGCCCATGCCCACCCCGGCGCGTCGGTCATCCATGTCCTCATGATCGGCGACAAAAAATCCAGACGTCTTTTAGGCGCCCAGATGGTGGGCAAGGAAGGCGTTGCACATAGAATTAATGCGATCGCCGTTGCGTTGCACGGTCGAATGACCGTTGAAGAATACTACCAAACAGATCTGGCATACGCCCCGCCCTTTGGCCCGGTCTGGGACCCCACGCTGACTGCAGCAAATCAACTGCTTAAAAAAATTTAGTTCATCAGTCGGAGTGTTTTTCTTATAAAGCTTTGAAAATAGCGTAATGAATGATCAGCAGCGAAATCATACACTGTTTGAATACATTAGGGATCGTTAAGATAGAACAGCGGTATTTTGGGTTCGTAATTAAAAGGCGTTAAGCGAGTAGTCATATAACCTATTTA